>JAZSCG010000236.1:0-3034 GCA_045602805.1 Feifaniaceae bacterium | reverse complement strand
GTCTTTATACCTTCACCGCCCCATTCGATTATTGCACCCACACCGCCTTTAACGGAGAGAAGGCGGAGTATTTCAAGACTTACGTCCTTTGCACTTACCCAGGGGGAGAGTTTGCCCGTCAAATTGACTTTATACATTTTGGGCATTGAAATATAGTATGCACCGCCGCCCATTGCAACTGCAACGTCAAGACCGCCTGCACCCATTGCAAGCATACCTATACCGCCACCCGTGGGGGTATGGCTGTCCGAGCCGATAAGCGTCTTACCGGGCTTGCCGAAGCGTTCAAGATGTACCTGATGGCAGATGCCGTTGCCGGGACGTGAAAAATATATGCCGTGTTTTTTTGCAACCGACTGTATGTAACGGTGGTCATCGGCATTTTCAAAGCCCGACTGAAGTGTGTTGTGGTCGATATACGCCACGCTTTTTTCGGTTTTGACACGGGGAATACCTATCGTTTCAAATTCCAGATATGCCATCGTGCCTGTGGCGTCCTGTGTAAGTGTCTGGTCTATTTTGAGAGCAATTTCGCTGCCGACCTTGCTCATATCACCTGAAATGAGATGTTCTTTTATTATTTTCTGTGCTATGGTCAGTCCCATAATCCCTTCTCCTTGTATAATTTAATAAGATTTTCTTTTGCATTTTCCGTATGGCGTTTTGCAAGCGCAGATGCTTTTTCGCAGTCACGCATTTTTATTGCTTCGAGCATACGGCGATGCTCGTCTGTCGCATTTTTTGCCCTGCTGCTGCTTGAAAACGACATCTTGCGGAAGCGCTGTATCTTGTTGTGCAGATTGCAGAGTACGTCTGTCAGCGGTGGTGAGTCACACAGCTTATAAATGTAACCGTGAAAACGTGAGTCCATTCTCATTGACTTGTCATAGTCACCCTTTGAAGCGTAAAATTCCTGCAAATCGAGGATTTCCTCAAGCTCTGCAATGGCTTCATCGTCCGCTTTACAGATTGCTTTTTCGATGGCAAGCCCTTCGATATTTATGCGGATATTATAGATGTCGATAATGTCGTCGACCGATATACCACGGACGAAGATGCCCTTGTTGGGCACGGTTTCGAGCAGACCGTCCTGCTCAAGACGGCGTATCGCTTCACGAAGCGGAGTCCTTGATACGCCCAGCATATCGGCAAGCGCCGATTCGTGCAGGCTTTCGCCACGTTCGTATTTTCCGCTTAGAATTTCTTCCTCAAGCTCGGCATATACCTTGTCGGCAAGAGATGCGTTCTTTTGCTGTGTCATTATATCACCTTTTTGAAACGGCCGGGGGCGTGCAGGTCAACAAGCTTTTCAAGCTCGTCGTCACTTATGATCGTTATTCTGCCCTGTGCGTATTCAGCGTCAACCCATTCCTTGAGTTTTGCAACAAGCGGATCTCTTTTGTCGATGAAATCTTCCTCTTCAAGACGGTAGTGGTCGTTTACCCAGAAGGCAATTCCCGCAAGGCCCGACGTTGCACTTACCGTAACGGTTGCGGGACGGTTCAAGAGTTTGCCCGTGTCGAAAATGTTGTATATCTCTTCATCCTTCAGCAGACCGTCAGCATGAATACCCGCTCTTGTAACGTTGAAATATTTGCCGACAAAGGGTGTCTGTACGGGAATGTTGTAGCCCATTTCGGACTTGAAATATTCTGCTATTTCCGTGATAACCGTCGGGTCCATACCGCCGAGGTCACCCTTGAGTGAAGCGTATTCAAACACCATCGCTTCAAGGGGTACGTTACCCGTTCTCTCCCCGATGCCTAAAAGTGAACAGTTTACAGTTGACGCACCGTACAGCCATGCCGTAGATGCGTTTACGACTGCCTTGTAGAAGTCGTTATGACCGTGCCATTCAATCATGGACGAGGGAATGTCGGCATAGTGCTGGAGACCGTAGATTATGCCGGGCACGCTTCTGGGAAGCGCCGTTCCCGAATAGGGAACACCGTAACCCATCGTGTCGCAAACCCTGAACTTGACGGGGATGCCTGCATCACGGCTCATCTCCTGAAGCTTTGTTACGAAGGGGAGCACGAAACCGTAAAAATCGGCTCTCGTCGTGTCTTCAAGGTGGCAGCGGGGCATTATGCCGTGTTCAAACGCCTTGTAAACCGTTGCGAGATAGTGGTCGATAACCTCGCTTCTCGTCATGTGCAATTTGTTGAAAATGTGATAGTCGGAACAGCTTGTCAGAATACCCGTTTCCTTGATGCCGAGTTCTTTTACAAGCTCAAAATCTTCCTCTTTTGCCCTTATCCACGTCGTGATTTCGGGGAATTTGAGGCCGAGATCCATACACTCGTGAATCGCCTCTCTGTCCTTTTCGGTGTAGACGAACATTTCCGTCTGTCTGATTATGCCGTTGGGACCGCCGAGCCTTGAAAGCATCTTATAAAGGTCAACAATCTGTTTTACCGAATAGGGCGTCTGCGACTGCTGTCCGTCACGGAATGACGTGTCGGTTATAAAAATGTCCTCGGGCATACCGTAGGGCACACGTCTGTGGTTAAACGTGATTTTCGGCACGTCCGTGTACGGATATATCTCACGGTAGAGATTGGGCGTCGCTACGTCCTGCAATGAGTAATGATATGATTTCTGCTCAAGCAGATTGGATTTTTTTGATAATTCAACCATTGAAAAACCTCCTTAATTACGGCGTGCAGAGCGGTTTTGGTGGTGCATTCCGTGTGCATTTTCTGCCCACGTCCACACTCCACACAGCATAGTTGTATACTTGTATACAACTATTATATGCAAGGAGAGGGAAGATGTCAATAATAATTCGGAATGTGGATGAATTCCTGCGGAATTCTCGATATGTGCTATGCACTCGATATGTTGGTTTCACCAACTCGATATGCCTTCGGCTCGATATGTTGCCTTTCGGCAACGATTAGGAAGAAATTCCAGCGGAATTTCAACCGCACTTATTCACTTTTCACTATTATTTATTACCTCGAACATTGTAGGGGACGGCGTCCCCAACGTCTCGTTTATGAGATTTTGCTATGATGTACGCTGACTTCCT
>JAZSCG010000235.1:0-2022 GCA_045602805.1 Feifaniaceae bacterium | reverse complement strand
CACAGAACGACATGGCTACGATCCGACTTGGTTGTTAAGGGCAACGATTCCGGCACTAATGATATGTACGATGCAACAGGTTGCGTTGTGATTAAAAGTGCCATCCCCACCAACTATAACCTCTATGCAGGCGGAACTTCTTACGCTACTGGTTCCGTTGCAACATCAGGCACAATAAAAATGACCGTTGAAGACGGTGCTAATCTTAATATTGCGAGTCCCGGCGGAATTGCTCGTGCACATGCCGATGATGCTTATTTGTATATTAAGGATGCAGATGTAACAACTGTCTACAGTTCAGGTAGAGCTGCATCTCCAATTTCAGGAAATGCATATATTGACATTTCTGGAGATGTAACAATTGGCAATATCTACAACGGAGGTGTATCATATAAAGGCACAGTAAAAAACACGTATGTAACAATTTATGACCTTGCTGAAACTGCAACTATTGGTTTGGTGGGACGCAGGGACAGCTCTGGGGCATTTAGAACAACCAACAAATTTGTGGTAAATCTTGACGAAACAAGTAAACATCTTCTTGCTAGCAGTGACGGCGTATATAATGGTACAGGTATAGTAGATGTCACGATAGCAGGATGTGTCAATACTGTTGAAAACAAGGTGACAGAGGTCTATATCGGAGACGTTACAGAAGATGGCTTTGAAGGCGAACTCTTTGTTGGTGTGATTGATGCAGCAGCTATTGCAGCTATTGACAAATCTTATACCAATTCTATTGTTGAGGGAACTTCTATTAGTGAGCTTCCCACAACATTTGGTGAGCTTGCGGGCTATTCATGGTCAGGTGATACCTCTGTAGCAGGTCCACAGACATTTACACTCAGAGCACCTGAAGGCTATTTCTTCCATGATGCAGAAAATAATGTCATTCTTGAAAAGACAAAGGAATACCCAATTACAGTAACTGAAGAAGAAGTTGAAATATCGGGCGTTACACTTGACAAAGAAACTGCGATCATAAATGACGGTCAGTCGGTAACGCTTACAGCTACAGTTCTTCCTGAAAATGCAACTGTAGATAAGACTGTTACGTGGACAGCAAGCGAAAACGTAACACTCAGCGCAAAAACAGGTGACACGGTTACTGCAACGGTAAATGGTGGGGACGAAGCAACTGTTAAAGCAACAGCAGGCACAAAGTCTGCAACTTGCGTTATAACAGTAAATCCCAAGACACAGATTAATGGGGTTGACACGTCAGATCTCGTTCTTAAAACAAAGTTCTTGTATTCGGGCGATATGACTACGACAGGGGGTGACTGGAGAGAAGTCGAGGTAATGAACCCGACCTTCTACGACAAACTTCGTGTGAAGGAAGACGACGATTGGACAGAACGTAAAGTTGACTGGGTGTGCACCGATGAAAACGGTGAAGAAGTGGCGTTTAACGGTAAAGCCGTAGGTACAACCTATTATTTCGTACCTGAGTTACCTGCGGGTTACGAGTGGGCAGACGGTTTTGACGTGCCCGCAATTGAGGTTGAAATTATAGAGGGTGCAGTATTTTATGATTATAGCAATGATGGTGCCAGCATTGTAACATCAGACACGGATCCTGTTGCTACAGTTCTTAAAGGCATTGATCTCTATGATGCAACAGGCTATAACAAATTTGCAACACTACCAACCGGTAAGTGTTATTATACTGCGGGCCCGAGTGGAAACATCGACACGGAGGGTGAAAACACCACACCGGGTAAGGATGCAAATGGAAATCTTATAGTGGGTTACTCTACAAACCTGAAAGTAACAGGCACAAGAGAATACATGACCGTAGGCGGCGCATTAAATACTACTGTGTACGGTGACACAAACTTAATACTTGAAGGTGTCACAGCTAAACAATCCGTATACGCCGGCGGTATGACAAGAAGCTCAACCGCTCCCAATGCAAGAGTTGAGGGTCACACACACGTTACGGTTATTGATTCGACACTTACCAACTTATATGGCGGCGGTTTTGCCGGTAATGCTAAAAAAGACCAAGATGTAACAGTT
>JAZSCG010000234.1:0-2303 GCA_045602805.1 Feifaniaceae bacterium | reverse complement strand
CAGCCGTAATTTTCGGATAGACGGCTTTTAAAATTGCCGCTAAAAATTTATATATCGGTTTAGCGTTCATCAAAAAACATCCTTTTTAACGTGTTTCGGTATATTATACCACGGAAACCGTATTTTAACAATAAAACAAAGTGTTAAAATTGCATGAACGGCGGCCGTATATATGCAAATCGTTGACAACTCTTATATATCTTGCATTAAGTGGTACAATATAAGTATCAAATCTAAAAGGGAGTTGTTAATATGAAGCTAACTAAAGAATTGATTGAAAAATTCAGGCATTATCTTATTGAGGGGGAAAAATCCTCCGCAACACTTGAAAAATATATACGTGACGTAACAGCATTCTTTGTATGGCTGACGGGCTGCGAGCTTGATAAAATGGCAGTCCTGCGGTACAAAGAGCACCTTATGGAAAATTATATGCCGACATCGGTAAATTCCGCTTTGTCGTCGCTCAACAGCTTTTTTGAGTTTAACGGGTGGCACGGTATAAAGGTGAAAATGCTCAAAATCCAGAAACAGATTTTTGCAGAAAGGTCAAAAGAACTTACAAAGGCGGAATACGAGAGGCTTCTCTCTGCCGCCACCGAAAAGAAGGATGACAGGCTGTATTATCTTATGCAGACGATATGCAGCAGCGGAATCAGGGTGTCGGAATTATCGGCTATCACGGCAGAGGCAGTGAAGGCGGGTAAAGCGACTATAAATTGCAAGGGGAAAATGCGTGTCGTGATTCTGCCGAAGGAGCTTTGCAGAATGCTTAAAGAATATGCAAAGAGGCAAAAAATAACAAGCGGCCCCGTATTCGTAACGAGAACGGGCAAACCGCTTGACAGAAGCACGATATGGAAGATGATGAAAGCACTTTGTGAAAGTGCGGGAGTCAGTCGGGAAAAGGTATTCCCGCATAATCTGAGGCACTTGTTTGCACGCACCTATTATTCTATCCAGAAAGACATAGTACGTCTTGCAGATATCCTCGGACATTCGAGCGTAAATACCACACGCATCTATACTATGGAAACGTACGACGTGCATTGTCGCCAGATACAGAAACTGGGACTTTTGAGGCTATAGATATAAAAATACCACATAATCGAAATTATGTGGTACGGCAAAAACCACATATTCGAAATTATGTTGCAGGCAAAGACACTTTATTTATTTGATTTTAGGAATTTTTTCCAAAAAGAGCAAAAACTAAAGCAGACTTATAAGACCGGGCAATATAAATTTTTGACCGGTCTGCTTTGCTATGTCATCATTTCTGAAATATAAACTTTTTTTGGAAATATAAGCGAAATCATTGACAAACACTCCTTAATATGATACATTGTTTGGGCTAGTGATATGTATATCAACCCACATAATTTCGATTATGTTGCAGGCAAATTTTTTTTACTGCCGTTTGTAACGGTTGTTACAAATGAATTTTAATTCGAAGAAAGGGCTTATTTATCATGGATAGGTGCGATGCGAATGACAGAAGACAGGTGATTATCACTGCGACGTGGGATTATCTTTTGAGGACGGGTCTGGTCAATGCCTCAATCGGTGATTTGTGCAGGGAACAGAAGCTTGCCCCAAGCAGTCTTTACTACTGGTTTGAAAACAAGGATGATATATGGATCAATGCAGGAAAGTACGGTATTTCAAAGGTTGTAAATGCACTTTTTGAATATACCGTCGGTCACGTCGGGGATATCCGAGGATACTTTGACACGCTTCTCGACGAGGTTGAAAAGTATAAGCACGAGCTTCGTATTGCGATACAGATTACGACGAGTCCGCTGTACGGTGAACTTATGCGTGAAAAGTCGAAGGATTTTCGGCTGTTATACGAAAAATTTGCCCTGACGCTGATAGACGTATTTAAGTGCCCTCATCAGCAGGCAGAGGTCTTCGTTTATTCAATCATCGCCTACGTAATAGACTACGTACTGTGGGATGATCGGGATAAGACGCAGATGCTTCTTGAAAATCTCTATGACCGAGTACTCAAGAGACTGGAGGAAACACGTTAACAACCGTGTGACTTATTGCGACAAAATTTGACAAAAGAAACGGTTAATATAAATCATATATTTCGTTAAAAAAACGTAAAGATTACATAAATTTGAAATCGGGCGAAGCTTTTGGCAGATACCGGTGCACAAAACAGAATTGAAACGGTTATATCTGCAAATCATTCCCGATAAGGACGGTTTTTTGAATAGTCGTTTTAATTACCCCTCGCAGAGGTGGAAGCAAAAGCTTCCTCCTCTTACAAAGCATACAATTACACATGTTGA
>JAZSCG010000233.1:0-2782 GCA_045602805.1 Feifaniaceae bacterium | reverse complement strand
CTCTCTGCCCTACTCGGCGGTGCGCTTATGGGCATCGGGCTTGGCATCGTGATGCGGTGCGGTACGACGACGGGCGGTGCCGACATAATCGTGCGTGTTTTAAGGAAAAGAAATCCTGCTTTGTCGGTCGCATTTCTCATATTCACACTCGATTTGTTTACAATCGTCTTTGCAGCGCTCGCCTACCGTGAGGTTACGAGTGCACTCTATTCGGTGATTGCCATTTTTGTGAGTTCGACCGTGACCGATAAAATCGTCTCAGGTGCGGATGACGGTAAACTCGTCCACATAATGACAGAGCATACCGAAAAAATGGCTGAGGCGATAGCCGTCGGACTCACGAGGGGTGTTACGCTTCTCCACGCAAAAGGGCACTATACAGGCAAAGAAAAAGATGTTATAATGGTCGTTATCAGGCGTTATCAACTCGCCTCCCTCCGCAGGATTGTGAAGGAGACGGATGATAAGGCATTTATAATCTTTTCCGATGCGACGGCAGTTTTCGGAAACGGATTTCATATTCAGGAATAATTTTTTAATATACAGGGAGACAATTATGAGCGGACATTCAAAATGGAACAACATCAAAAACAAGAAAGCAAAATCCGATGCCGCAAAGGCTAAGGTTTTCACCAAAATCGGTAAGGAGATGAGTATGGCGGTCAAGGCAGGCGGCCCCAACCCCGAATCAAACTCCAAGCTTCGTGACCTTATCGTAAAGGCGAAGTCCTTAAACGTGCCCAACGACAATATTGACCGTATTATCAAGAAGGCAAGCTCGGCTGACGATAATGAAAACTACGAGGCAATCAACTACGAGGGTTACGGTCCCTGCGGTGTTGCCTTTATGGTCGAAACGCTTACAGATAACAGAAACAGAACGGCGGCAAATATGCGCCACTATTTTGATAAAAACGGCGGCAATCTCGGACAGACGGGTAGTGTCGGCTGGATGTTCTCACAGCAGGGCACTATTATAATCGAAAGCGAAGGTCTTGATGCAGATACCGTTATGATGGACGCTCTTGATGCAGGTGCATCCGACTTTGAGGAGGAAGAGGGCGTATTAACCATATCGACCGAACCTTCGGCACTTTCAGCGGTTGCAGAGGCGCTTATGGCGAAGAATTACACGCTCGTTTCCGCAGAAAATGAAATGGTTCCCTCTACATATTCAAAAATCGAGGGTGACGAAAACTTGAAGTTTATGAACCGCCTCATCGATATGCTCGACGAGGATGACGACGTTCAGAACGTATGGCACAACTGGGAAGAATAAATTTAATTAAGAATGCGGAATTCGTAATTCTGAATTTAATTAAACGTTGTATGACACGGCGTTCCCGACGTACCGCCTTAATTCACAATTAAATCCGTAATAAAAAACAGGTCTTTCAATAAGGCCTGTTTTTATAACAACCTTTTTTCGGATTCCTTAAACTATGGTTATATTATATTCGGATTTTCGGAATTTGTCAAGTATTTTTTGTGATTTCCTAAAATATTTTTGCACGCACGTGCAGAGAACATTTACTTTACTTTTATTTACTTTACTTTTATTTTCTTTTATTTTCTTTTCTTTGTGGGATATTTTCCGAAAAAATGGCGATTTTTTCAGAAAAAATAATTTTTCATTTCTTTTCTTTTATTTACTTTACTTTGCGGGATAAATCCGGGATTTATTTTTTGTCAAAAACCTGCAAACGCTGTCATATCAAGGCTTACACGGCTTTTTTAGAAAAAAATATCTCTTTTATTTTCCCTTGTTTTTCTCATTAATACGCTTTAGTTCCTTTTTGTATTTGTAATACACAAACGGAAAAACCAGACAACGCCATACAACATACAACGGAAACGTAATAAATCTGAAAATACGCTTGTAATAATACTTGCGCTCTATTATTATTACGTGCTTGTATTCTCCGCAACCCTCGCACAAATCAAGACGCTTTGTAAGAAAGTATTTCTCCTCTTTTTCATCTGTTCCATTTAATCTGTTCCAACAATCTACACAAAATTCTGCCATATTTTTTTACCTCAATTACGTTTCACCAACAATCGTTGGTATATTGTTTATTTTAATTCCCTATACTAATTGTGTCAAGAACAATTGTAGGTGAAAAATATGAGAAATATTTTATCAAAGCGCTTAAAACAATGCCGAATTGAAAAAGGCTTAACACAAAATCAGGTTGCAATATACTGTGATATCACGGAAAAGACATATCAGAACTACGAGTTGATGACGAGAGAACCTAAAATAGAGATTCTCATTAAAATTGCAGACGTTTTCAACGTTTCCCTCGACTATCTTGTAGGCAGAACAGACAAAAAATTCAATTGACAATGGAAAATGGAAAATTGACAATTAATGTTGAAACTTCCACAGAAGTTTCTTCCTCAATTCCGAATTCCGCATTGTTTTTAGCGGTGCATCATAAATGCTGCACCCTACAATAGAATATGTTGTAGGGGACGGCGTTTACGACGTCCCGCAATTCAAATGAAATTCCTTAAGGAATTTCTTCCATATCGTTGCCGTCAGGCAACATATCGCGTCCGAAGGACATATCGAATCGAAGATATATCGAGTTGGCAAAGCCAACATATCGCAATAAAAAAGCACCCAAACGGGTGCCTTTTTTATTATTTATTTACTTAAATCTGCAAGGGCTGCCTTTCTTGAAAGGCTTGTCTTGTTCTTTTCCTTGTCGTACTTGATAACCTTAACGAGAATCGTGTCGCCTACTGATACAACGTCCTCAACGTTTTCCGTTCTTGT
>JAZSCG010000232.1:0-10392 GCA_045602805.1 Feifaniaceae bacterium | reverse complement strand
AGCAAACTCCAGACACTGCCCGTATCCTATTTTGACAGAAATCATTTCGGCGATATAATGAGCAGGTTTACCAACGATCTTGAAAACGTTGCACTTGCACTTAAGGATACACTTGCAAAGCTTTTTCAGTGTGTTTTCAATACAGCGGGCACGATATTTCTTATGCTCTGGATATCCCCCAGACTTACAGTGGTATCGCTTTTCTCGATTCCTGTTATATATCTGATTACAGGATTTATTACCAAGCATACAAAAAAATATTATCGTCGTTATCAGGCAGACCTTGCCACGGTTAACTCCTATGCGGAAGAGCGTATATCGGGACAGTATGTTGTTTCTGCTTTTGACCGTGGCGACAAGGTGAGTGAGGAGTTTTCGCAATATGCGGAAACTCTGCGCAAAAACGGTATAAAAGCGCAGTTTATATCAAGCATAACAATGCCTGCTCTGAAGGGTGTAAACAATATTTTTTACGGTTTTACCGTAATGTATGCAGGCATTCTTGCTTTGACAAGAGGTCTTGACCTTGGCGGAATCAGTGCATTTTTGAAATATGCAAAGAAGTTTGCCAATCCGATAAATGAGATTTCTCATCAGATAATTGCGATTCAGGCGGCGGTTGCCGGTGCAGAGCGTGTATTTATGGCGCTTGACACGGAAAGTGAGTACCGTGACAGTGAAGTACTTAAACCCGACACCTTTGTCGGAGATATTTCGATAAAAAACGTTGATTTCTCATATACACCCGAGAGAAAGATACTTAAAAACATCTCGGTTGACGTAAAGAAAGGTCAGCATATTGCACTTGTCGGTCCGACGGGAGCAGGCAAGACGACGATAGTCAATCTTCTTATGCGCTTTTATGAACTTGACTGCGGTAAGATAACCATTGACGGAAACGATATAGCCGACATTGACAGAAAAACGCTTCGCAGAAACTTCGGTATTGTGTTGCAGGATACGAGCCTGTTTACAATGAGTGTTGCCGACAACATCCGTTTCGGTAAGCCTGAGGCTACTATGGAAGAGGTTATTGCCGCTGCAAAGCTTGCAGGTGCAGACAGATTTATAAGACAGCTTGAAAACGGCTATGAAACGATTCTTTCGGAGGGTGGCGGCACGCTTTCGGGCGGACAGAGACAGCTTTTAAATATTGCCAGAGCATTTCTCATAGATCCGCCGATGCTCATTCTCGATGAAGCGACGTCAAACGTCGATACCCGAACGGAATTACAGATACAAAGTGCCATGAAAACACTTATGAAAGGTAAGACAGCCTTTCTCATAGCGCACCGTCTGTCAACGATTCGTGACTGCGATATGATACTCGTAATAGACGGTGGCGAGATAGTTGAGCGTGGCAATCAGGAGGCGCTTATTGCTCTTGATGGTCTGTATGCAAAACTTTATAAAGGAATATAAATATGACATTTACAGTTAAATCGGTTGGTCTCAAGGGCATTGACGGATATTTCATTACCGTTGAGGCGGACTGTTTGAAAGGAATACCGTCGTTTGACATTGTCGGAATGGCAGGTCAGGCGGTCAAGGAGGCGACACGCCGTGTACGAAGCGCCTATTCAAATGCGGTAGGCGATTTTCAAAAGGGGCGTATCACCGTAAATCTTGCACCCGCCGACACGGAAAAAGAGGCGTCAGCCCTTGACTTGCCTATATTTATCGCTGTTTGCGGTGCTTTCGGACTTCTTGAAAACGTATTGAATGACACGGTTTTCATAGGTGAGTTGTCGTTGTCGGGTGAACTTCGTGAAGTTGGCGGTGTGCTGGCATACACGGCATTTGCAGCAGAAAACGGCATAAAAAGGATAGTTTTGCCCGAATGTTGCGTTGCAGAAGCATCACTTATTCCGGGAATTGAAGTTATCGGCGTTACGGATGTAAAACAGCTTCTCTCATACTTAAAGGGAGAGACGGAAATTTTTCCAAAAGTAAATGACCTTGACGGAATCGAAGAAAACGAAGCGCTTCCCGATTTTGCGGAGGTCAGAGGGCATTATTTTGCCAAGCGTGCGCTCGAGATTGCGGCGGCAGGAGGTCATAACATCGCACTTATCGGTCCTCCGGGAAGCGGTAAAAGTATGCTTGCAAAGAGACTGCCTTCAATAATGCCGCCACTTGATCGTGAAGAGGTTGTTGAAGTTACGAAGATATGGTCGGTTGCAGGAAGAACAAAGGGAAAACTAATACAGTCGCCTCCTTTCCGAAGTCCGCACCATACGGTCTCCCCCGTCGGTCTGTCGGGAGGAGGCTCTGTACCACGTCCGGGTGAGATATCACTTGCTCATCACGGCGTACTTTTTCTTGACGAATGGCCTGAATTTTCAAAAAATACACTTGAAATTTTAAGACAGCCGATAGAAGATAAGCAGATAACCATTTCCCGTGCGGCGCAGAGCAGTACTTTCCCTGCCGATTTTATTCTGGTAACTGCGGCAAACCCCTGCAAATGCGGAAATTTCGGCACCGAAAGAAAGTGTTCCTGCACACCGAGAGAGCGAAAAATGTATATGTCGCATATAAGCGGGCCGCTTCTTGACAGAATGGACCTTATGATAGAGGTTCCGCCCGTACCGCTGAGCGACCTTGAAAATAAAATGGCGGAGGAGCCGAGTAGCAGTATATTAAAACGTGTACTTACGGCAAGAGAGAGGCAGAGAGAAAGGCTTGCACCCTACGGTAAAAAGCTCAACAGTCAGATGACGCACGACATGATAACAAAACTCTGTGTGCTGACAGACGGTGCGAAGGACCTTGTCGCAAAGGCGTTTGATTTTTACGGCCTTACGGCACGAAGCTATGACAGACTTCTCAAAACGGCACAGACGGTTGCCGACCTTGAGGGCAAGGATGAAATAGACGAGCTAATAATAGCGGAAGTAATTTCCTACCGCACAGCCGAAAAGAAATACTTTTTCAGAGGATAAAAATAAGACCTGTTTAATACAGGTCTTATTTCATTTATTGTAAAAAGGCTGTAAAACAATATTGTTTTACAGCCTTCTTTATATTTTCAGCAAATATCCGTAGCGGAAAAGCAGATAAGCGATAATCGGGACGGCGATTGCACCTAAAACTGCAAGCACCCGTACAATCGGGGATCGCTTTGTTTCAATCTCTTCGGGCTGAATTATATCTTTTTCTTCCATAACCCCTCCGTTATTTGCACAGGGCAAGGTATACGCCCTTTATAAGATCGGCGTGAGTTGCCGTCTGCGACTGAGCCTTCGCCATACCGCCGAAGCGTGCGACAACGCTGTCGAGTTCTTCACCCGTCATAACCTTATCGGGCAGGAAATACTTGCCCTTAGGCTGCATTATATCGTTTTCTACACACCAGCGGATAGCGGTTGAATACGGGTCGCTCAATTTCACGTCTTTAAACAAATCGGGTGCTTTGGGATTTTTCATAAGCTCGATAATTCTTGCAATTATTGCAGAGGGCGGTGCAATAAGCATTGCCGCCTCGCCTCTCGTAAGAGGCTTTGATGTACGTACCGTATTATCGTCAAACGCCACACATCTGCCGTGCTGTGCAAGCCACTTTGCTTCTTCGAAACAGTCGTCCCCCTCGCCGAGATCGGCAAAAGGTGAAATTTCCATAAGCTCGCTGACGGGCACTACACGGTAGCCCTTTTTTGAAAGAAGCCTCAGCTGTGCATCAAGACCGTCTGCAACGGGCGAACGGCTTGCCATATTGTAACCGTCCTTCTGGAAGATTATCTGTCCGCATAAAGCATCTTCATCTGCTTCAAGTGCCGCTTTGAGCGGATTTATCATTTCGTCAACTTCAGCCTCGTAGCCGTCTGCACAGGGCAGCCAGCCTGCACCGTCAAAGGAAGCAGCCATATACTGATACTGCATAAGTGCATAGGCATCATAACTTGTGAAACCGCCCTTTATCTTGTCCACGTAGTGAGGCGGACGGGAAAGTTTTATATCGTAACCGTCCCTCTCCTCAAGCAAAGCATCAAGACGGCGTAAATCCGTAAGCACTTCGGTGAGTGATTCAAACGTCTTGCGCTTGTTGTATATCATATTCTTCTTTCCGAACAGAAGATGTCTGTACGAATGGTTGGATATTTCGTGACCTTCTGAAATTATCTTGTGTATAAGCTCGGGCTTGTGCTTTGCACCGCCGAAACGGTCACATTCAAACTGGGGGTAATGGTCATATTTTATACCGCCCCATGAAGCAGAACCCTCTGCCCCTATTTCATCGGGATAATTTTCGCTTGTGTCACCAACGACATCAAAAGTTCCTCTTGCATCATAACGCTTCATAATTTCAAGAATCTTTTCGGTGAGAGATAAATCATCACCCTTGTCCGGACTTGGCGGAAGGGCACACGGCCCGTCATCAAACGTCATTGCCACGACACGTTGTGTTGTTTTAACACGCTCAATTCGTCTGACGAGTCCCATATAATGTCTTTTGGGAAAGAACTTCCCGATAATTGACTTTACTTTTTTACCTATTCTGACTATTAATGCCACTGTTTACCCTCCATAACTACGGTTTTTCTCGGAGTAAATATATCTTTTATAAAGAAAAGTACTGTTTTTGCGAGTGTAACGGGTACTTTGTACCGTTTGCCTGTGTCGATGTATTTATATAACTGCGATATACCACGGTATACTGCTTTTGACGGGGTATAATAAACGTCACCTCTTGCATGTCGGATTGCTTCAAGCACACCGTTTATCGAAAGTTCTTTTACGTCAAGCTCGACGTAGGTGTTTCCTATCTCGGCAGGAAGATGTGCATCGCTGCCTGCAGTAAACATACCGATAGCATTTTCTGCAGCAAGCTTATTTACTTCTTTGCTTCTGCGTGCATTTGCAACCTCAACGGCAATGCCCATGTCAATAAATTTTTTTACAGCGTCAATCTTTTCGGGATATGCGAAAGGATGCGCAAGTATGGGAAAAGATGCCCTGCCGAGAACATTAATGAGCGAGGACGAATTTTTAGTGATAGCAACGGGAGAATGTAAAATGATACCTATTATATGTCCGGCATCTGTTGAGTATTCTATTGCAGGAATGAATAAAATGCCGTCAATAAAGCCGTTTTCATCGGATTTTGCAAGAATTTCATAGTATCCGTCGGTAGTGTCGTGGTCACAGATGCATACACAGTCAATACCCTTCTTTTTTGCCGCTTGTGCAATTTCTTTGAGAGTCATCCGACAGTCGAGCGAATTATGTGAATGTACATGAAGATCAGCTTTGATTTTCATTGCTGTTTGCTCCTTTTAGAATTTATATACGAAAAAGTTCCCTTAAGGTCGTGAAGGTCGATTATACCGTCTTTCACACGGGGAGAAAGCATATCTTTTACAATTTCAAGTGCTTTTTTTACGTTTTTTCTTTTGATATATTCGATTATCAGCTTTATTTCACTTGGGAAAAACGTCATTTTGCAAGCAGGTGTCGGATGGCTTTCGGTTAAATCCCTGCCTGCACTTGCCAGTGCCCAGTTTTGCGAAAACTTGCTTTTTGAAATGCGGGTTAAAGCATAGCTTCCCCACACACGCGGATTTATTTCCATAAGCACGCCGCCCTTCCATTCTACCATTGCAATACCCTCAAAGGATAGTGCGGCAAGCAGTTTTTCGGAATAGGCGATAAGCCTCTCATCAAAGTGTGTGACACAGCAGGAGGAAGGACCGCCCGATATGGGATATTCTCTTATGCGGCGGTGCGATATAAAGTCAAGGCATTTGCCGCCTTTCATTATCATACATACGCCGACACCGTCCCCCTCTATCATTTGCTGGAAAATGAGGTCGGGGTATTTGTTTTTGAGAAAAGTATGATTTTCTTTGTCTTTTACGATAAAGTAGCGTTCACTTGCCTTAAGACCAAGCTTTTCACCGCATGGAAATTTTGCGATACACGGATAAGCCGTCGGTTCATCCGGTGTGGGTATGCCGATTTCTTTTGCAAGGGACAGCACGTATGCCTTGTCATTTGCCATATCTAGCACATCCCTTTCGGGAACTAAGACACGGCAGACACCGTCGTATTTTTCCCTGTCCGAAGAAACCTCTTCTATAGTTTCTCTGCCGACGCACAGCAAGGTCGGCATATCGTATTTTTTACATATTTCGTAGGGTGAGTCGCATTTATAACAAGCACTTACCCCTTTTGACTTACCGCCGACACAGTTTTTTCTGTAAGTTGCCACAACCGTATACCCAGCATCAGCAAGGTCACGTATCAGCGGAAGTGTCATTCTGTAATCGGTATCCGTAACGATAACGGTCATATTCCAAACACCTTTTTTGCGTTATTTGCCGTAACTTCGGCAATATGCTCGAGCGAGCAGCCACGAAGGTCTGCAAGCCTCTGCGCCGTGTGCATAACGAGTGACGAATCGTGTCTGCGACCTCTCATCGGCTCGGGGGCAAGATAGGGCGCATCCGTTTCGATGAGTATACGGTCTTCAGGTACCCACTGTGCCACAGAGAGAAGCTTTGATGCGTTTTTGAAGGTAAGCGTACCCGCAAAACTGATATAACAGCCGAGCCCAACAAGTATTTTTGCCGACTCAAGCGAACCGCTGTAGCAGTGGATTATCGCATCGGGACGCAGGTCGGACAGCACATTTATAGTGTCGGCGTGCGCCTCACGGTCGTGCACGATGATAGGCTTTTTCACCTGCTTTGATATCTCGCATTGAGCACGGAAAAATTCAATCTGTGTGTCACGGTATGCGAAATCGTAGTAATAATCGAGACCGCACTCACCGACGGCGACACATTTTTCGTCCTCAAGGTAGGGAAAAAGCTTGTCAAGGTCGGAAATTTCGTATTTTTCACATTCGTGCGGATGTATGCCTGCCGCATACCATACGTTTTCGTATCTGTGGGCAAGTTCTTTTGAAAATTGTGTATCATCAAGGTTTGACGGGCAGGTAAGTATACCGCAGTTTGAGTTTGCTAAAAGATTTTGAAGCAGAATGTCCCTGTCCTCGTCAAATCTGTCGTCGCAGTAGTGAGAATGTGTATCAAAGAATTTCATCAGTGAATACCTGCACCGGGGTTAGTACCGTCAAGGAAGAGAACTTTTACCGTATCACCGTCATCAGCGGCAAGAATCATACCGAAACTTTCTTCACCGCAGAGTTTAACCGGCTTTAAGTTTTTGACAAGAACAACGGTTTTACCTATAAGCTCGTCAGGCGTATAGTATGCTTTTATACCGCTGCACACCTGTCTTGTCTGTTTACCGAGTGAAACCTGAAGTTTGTAGAGTTTTTTACTCTTTTTAATTTCCTCGCAGGAGAGAATTTTTGCCGTAACGAGTTCGACTTTTGCAAAATCCTCAATGCCGATGAGTGCAAGGCCGTCATCCTCTTCAGGTTCTTCTGCCTCTGCAAGCATTTCTTCAATTTCTTTACGCTTTTCGTTTTCGTCAATTCTGGCAAAGAGAGGGGTTGCCACACCCGTCTTTGTGCCTGCTTTGAGTGCGCCAAATGATGAAACGGATTCAAATGAGTCGATATCGCAACCGAGCTGTGAAAGCATTTTTTCTGCCGTTTCGGGCAGGAAGGGCTTTATCATAACAGCCGCAATGCGTATTCCCTCACAAAGATTATATAAAACGGTTGCAAGTCTGTCCGTTTCGCCGTTTTTAGCAAGTGTCCAAGGGGTTGTCTCGTCAATATATTTGTTGCAACGCCTGAGAAGTGACCAGACGCTGTCCATAGCATCTGCCACGTGGAGAGTTGCCATATTGTCAACAGCACCTTTGACTGCTTCACTTGCGGCAAGCTTCAATTCGTCATCAAGCACGTCCGTCTTGTCGGGAGCGGGTATGACACCGTCAAAATATTTGCCGACCATGGCAATCGTTCTGTTGACAAGATTGCCCAGAATGTTTGCAAGGTCTGAATTTGTCTTAGCCATAATAAGGTCGTATGTGAAATTGCCGTCACTTGCAAAGGGCATTTCGTGGAGAAGATAATATCTCACCGCATCAACGCCGAAAAGCTTTACAAGCTGTTCGGCATATACGACGTTGCCCTTTGACTTACTCATCTTATCATCGCCCATGAGAAGCCAGGGGTGACCGAATACCTGCTTGGGAAGCGGTAAATCAAGTGCCATAAGCATACAGGGCCAGTAAATCGTGTGAAAACGCAGAATGTCCTTTCCTATGAGGTGAACATCTGCAGGCCAGTGCTTGTCAAACAAGGACAGCTTGTTTCCGTCGGGATGATATCCGAGTGCCGTGATATAGTTTGAAAGCGCATCTATCCACACATAGATAACGTGCTTTGAGTCAAATTTAACGGGAACGCCCCAGTTAAACGACGTTCTTGAAACGCAGAGGTCCTGCAGACCGGGACGGATGAAGTTATTGAGCATCTCGTTTTTTCTGCTTTCGGGCTGAATAAATTCAGGATTCTGTTCAATATACTCTTCAAGGCGTTTTGCATACTTGCTCATTCTAAAGAAGTATGCCTCTTCACTTGCTTTATGCACTTCTCTGCCACAGTCGGGGCACTTTCCGTCAACAAGCTGTGTCTCCGTGTAGAAACTTTCACAGGGTGTGCAGTAATAGCCCTCGTATGAGCCTTTGTATATATCCCCCTGCTTGAAGAGTTTTTCAAATATTGCGGCAACCGAGTCCATATGATAGTCATCGGTCGTGCGGATAAACTTGTCATAGCTTACGTTCATAAAATCCCAGATGCGACGGATTTCGCCTGCGATGTTATCAACGTGCTGCTGGGGAGAAATTCCCTCAGCCTCAGCCTGCTGCTGAATTTTTTCACCGTGCTCGTCAGTTCCGGTGAGAAAGAATACGTCGTAGCCCTCAAGCCTCTTGAAGCGTGCGATTGCATCTGCAAGAACAGCCTCATAGGTGTTGCCTATGTGAGGCACTCGTGATGTGTATGCTATTGCTGTTGAAATGTAATAAGGTTTATTTGACATTTTGTTTTTACTCCTTGGGAAGAAAATCTGTAAAATTTGGTATTTCGGGTGTGCTGTCGTAGGTCGGGAAATCATCCTCTTCCTTTTCACCGTCTGTCAGTATGGAGATGAAAGAGGTGTACGATGCCGTATAGTACGGAAGAACGTATATATAAACCAGACCTAATGTGAGAACGCTCAGCATATGCCAGCCTATAAATGAAAGTTCAAATAAAAAGGCTTCAATACGGTGTTTTTTCATAATTGAAACCGATTGTCTGACAGATTGGTATACACCGTTTCCCCTGACAAACGTTACGGGTGTTGCATAGTACTTCATAAGGAAGATTTCAAGCACAAGTGCGGTAATGAGGAAAAGAACGTAAAGTCCAAGCACCGTGATAATGACAACTTCTGCCGACACCGCATTTATCACAAGAACTGCAACGGTTACGCCCATAATCACGCTCCACACCACTGCAAAAAGGGCACCCCACAGGAAAGAAAAGAGTGTTACCAGAAGTACAACTCCGAAAGAGCCGAAAAACTTCTTTGCCGATGAGAAAAGCGAAAAGAGTTCGCTGATTGACGGCTTGTCACCGTCGGTCATTGTGAGATAAAAGCGGTATATACCGAATGACAGAGGGTACATAACAATTATCATAAAGAGACAAAAGCCTGCGATTACAGCCGTGCCGAGCGGTGAGGTGTGAGTATATTCAAGGTCTTCAAACACTTCGAAAGCAAATCTGCCCTCGGTCTCGAGAATATAGGCAAAACGGTTCAGACTTACCTCAAGTGAATCGGTATCAACGGCAGATGTATGTATACCGCTTGGAGAAACGGCAATTTCATAGTCTGCAGGACTTGCCGCATAGAGTGTTGCCGACATAAGTACGGTTATGCCGAGAATAATGGCAATTAATATAAACCAGACTGCAATGCTCTTGCCCCAGTTTCCTTTGAGTGAAAGACGGGCATTTTTCTTTGCGGATTTACGCCTTTGTGAATAAGTCATATTTACCTCCTGCAAGTACAGATATATATATTTTATTATTATTTACTATAAAATACAATATATAAAAAAGAAAAACCTTTGTGTTTACAAAGGTTTCTTTTTTATTTCATTCCATTTGCGGGGATATTTTAAAGGTGTAGCAGAAATTTTTTCTATAATTATGAGTGTATGGACAGTTCCGTCCGACAAAGTCGGTCTGCAAGCTGACTCTATCCGTCCGCCAAGTATTTTTAAGGCGTTTTGCGCACTTTCAATTTCGGTTTCACAGTCTTTTGCTTTCATTGCTATGAATTTGCCTCCGACTTTCACGAAAGGAAGGCATAGTTCACACAGTGCAGGAAGTGCAGTTACCCCTCTTGAAACAGCCACATCAAACGTTTCTCTTAAGTCCTGTACAGCCTCTTCTGCCCTTGCACAGAGCGTTTTTAA
>JAZSCG010000231.1:0-1645 GCA_045602805.1 Feifaniaceae bacterium | reverse complement strand
CATCTGCTCGGGCGGCAGCTTATCAAGCACCACACCGGGACTTTTCATAACTATATCGGCATCATAAATAGCAGACTGATAGTTATCACCGCAGCAGAATTTTGCATCATAGTCGCCTGAGATTTCGTTTTGGTCTGCAATGGTTATACTTGCGCCGACCGAATATTTTTTTATATGTTCGTAGGTCGATTTACCCTCTGTACCAAAGCCGAGGATAACGACGTTTCTGTTGTCAAAGACCGAGCCTTCAAGCATCGCATCGAAGGTGTAGAAAAGGTGTGACGGCACAAAATGACCAACGTCAAAATACTTGTCAAAACTGTGTGCCGTTTTTCTGTATTTTGCAAAATAACCGTTTTGCTCGTAATAGGAGAGAAGATAGGGCATTTTTTCACCCTTGTATTTCTCTATTGCAAGGCAGATTGCGGCGTTAACCTCATCCCTGCTGCCGACACATTCAAACGGCTTTTCGGGAAGCACGCCGATAAGTTTTAACATAGTATCGGTGAGTTCACTGTTGTTTAAAATGTCGCATCCGAAAATTTTCTTAACGTCGACAAACGGGGCAAGCATAAACGCAACGAACAGACATTTGGGGCATTTTCCGCACCATATGTCTTCTTTACTGCCTACATTACAGCTTTTGAATACACCGTGGTATTTGGTGCATCTTGCAAAATATCTTGCAATCTGAAATTCACTGTAAGGACGTAAAAGTGAAAAATACGTCACACCGCAGGGAATATAATTTTCCATATATGTGCGGAAATCATACTCGAATTCGGCAGATTTTGAATACTGATGATTAACGTCGGAAACGGTGTTTTCATTTGCACTTGACTCATTTGAAAGAACGACGTATTTTTTGCCGTTTAAGTATGCCGCAAGGCATGATGAAAATGCCGCCATAGCCGAAAACGGTGTATGACCGTTTAAGTAACCCTGTGAATTGAGCTCGATAAGATGCTTGTCAATGGTTCTGTTTGCGGAAACCAGCCTGTCGGAAAGACCTGCAACCTCGACACAGCCGAGTGTTGCCCCTCTGGGATTTATAATGAATGCATTGCACTTGTCGGCAAAACGGGAAAGAAGTTCCATTGTGACAACACTGTCCTTACCGCCGCCTACGGGAATGAGGTATGAATCAAGCTCATATCTGTTGGCATCGTTTTTTATCGTCTTACCGCAGGAGGTGAGATTCATAAATGACTCAATATCAGTTTCAATGCCGTTGCGGTAGAAGTATTCGCCAAGCCCTTTGAAATAGAGTTTCTTCCACCAGTTTATCTGCGTGCTGTCAAGAAGACCGCAGGAGACGACCACTTCGGGAGGACATGCACATTTCCAATAACTTATAAGCTCAACCATACCGAGCGAGAATATAAGCTTTTCGGCAGATGAGTCAGGCTCATATTTACACGGGATACGCCATGTGGGCGAAAAAGTATGTTCATCCATAACAAAAGTATACTCTACCGAGAGTATACCGTCTGCATAAGAATAATCGTAACTTCTGTATTCAAATGTGGGGTGCGCCTTGCGCAGACTGTTAAAATCCATAAAGTCCCTCTTTTTATCCGGATATATATATTATAATATCATTTATAAATATTTATTGCAATATTATAACCTTTAAGATAAAATA
>JAZSCG010000230.1:0-2754 GCA_045602805.1 Feifaniaceae bacterium | reverse complement strand
AATGATTTATAATAGAGATATAAAGGAGGAATGATTATGAATTATCCTACACCTCATATAAATGCAACGCCCGATGATTTTGCAAAAACCGTGCTTATGCCGGGCGATCCGCTTCGTGCAAAATTCATTGCGGAGAATTTTCTCCAAAATGCAAAGCTTGTAAATAACGTTCGGGGCATACAGGGCTATACGCGCGACTATAACGGCACAAGGGTGTCTGTTATGGCAAGCGGTATGGGTATGCCGTCAATGGGCATATACAGTTATGAACTTTATAACTTTTTTGGCGTTGACAATATAATCAGAATAGGCTCGGCAGGTGCGATGAATGAAAATATCAAGGTGCGTGACATCGTTATGGGAATGGGTGCCTGCACCAACTCAAATTATGCCTTGCAGTATAATCTGCCCGGCACATTCTCCAACATATGCAGTTATGAACTTTTGAAAAAATGCACAGAAACGGCGCAGGATATGGGATTAAGATACCATGTGGGCAACCTTCTTTCGTCAGACACCTTCTACGGCGGTGACTCTTCTGCCTTTGCAAAAATGGGCGTAATGGCGGTTGAAATGGAGGCTGCGGCACTCTATATGAATGCGGCTGCCTGCGGTAAAAATGCACTTGCAATATGCACCGTTTCCGACCATA
The DNA here is from genome assembly GCA_045602805.1 of Feifaniaceae bacterium. Classification (GTDB taxonomy): domain Bacteria; phylum Bacillota; class Clostridia; order Oscillospirales; family Feifaniaceae; genus RGIG6165. Next base: position 2,102 of record JAZSCG010000230.1, on the reverse strand, counting down.
TCATAACGGGCGAGGCGACCACTGCAGAAGAAAGGCAGAATTCCTTTACGGATATGATGACACTTGCGCTTAAAACGGTGGAAAAAATATGAAAAGAGTATTTATAATTGTCCTCGATTCACTTGGAATCGGTGAGTTGCCCGACTGTGCTCAGTTTGGCGACAAAAACTGTAATACGCTTGCGAGGATTGCAAAATCAGAATATTTTAAAGCAGATAATCTTATAAAAATGGGGCTCGGCAATATAGACGGGGTAGATCTTGAAAAATGCGAAAATCCGACGGCGGCGGTGGCACGTCTTGCCGAAAAGTCAATGGGCAAGGACACTACAATCGGGCATTGGGAGATAGCGGGGCTCGTGTCCCCGACACCGATGCCGACTTATCCATTCGGCTTTCCCACGGAGATAATAAAAGAGTTTTCACAAAAAACGGGCAGGGGTATACTCTGCAACAAGCCCTATTCGGGCACCGAAGCCATAAAGGACTACGGACGTGAGCATATGAAAACGGGGGACCTTATAGTTTACACCTCGGCAGACAGCGTTTTTCAGATAGCGGCACACGAGGATGTAATCCCCATTGAAACGCTTTACGAATATTGCCGTATTGCCCGTGAAATGCTTGTTGGTGAGCATGCGGTGGGGCGTGTAATAGCAAGGCCCTTTACAGGCGATTATCCGCATTTTGCAAGGACGGCTAACAGACACGACTTTTCGCTTGGGCCGCCCCGTGAAACCCTGCTTGATGCGGTAAGCTCCGCAGGGATGACGGTTTACGGAATAGGCAAGATAAACGACATTTTTGCAGGACGTGGCATAACGAAAACGGTTTCCACAAAGTCGAATGCAGACGGAATGGAAAAGGCAAAAAAAGCCTTGTCAGAGGATTTTGAGGGACTTTGCTTTGTAAATTTAGTCGATTTTGATTCGCATTACGGACACCGTCAGGATATCGACGGTTATGCAAAAGCACTGACGGAATTTGATGAGTGGTTACCCTCGTTTGTAAGTGAAATGAGAGAGGGCGATATGCTTGTAATTACGGCAGACCACGGGTGTGACCCGGGGGATGAGTCTACCGACCATTCGAGAGAATACGTGCCTCTTATAATGTACGGCATACCGCCCGTAAATTACGGCACGAGGGGCACTTTTGCCGACGTTGCGGCAACGGTTGCACACTATCTCGGCATAGATTTTAAAGGTGACGGACAGGTGATAAAATGAACGGAAATGAACTGTGTAAAGAGGCTGTAAAGGCAATGGAAAATGCCTATGCACCCTATTCTAAATTTAAAGTGGGTGCGGCACTTCTCACCAAAAGCGGAAAGGTGTATACGGGCTGTAATATAGAAAATGCGTCCTTTTCACCGACCGTATGTGCCGAAAGAACGGCAATTTTCAAGGCGGTCAGCGAGGGTGAGAGGGAGTTTGAAATGCTTGCCGTCACGGCATCCCCCTGCGGTGTATGCCGACAGGTGCTTTCTGAATTCTGTGACGACGATTTTACAGTCCTTATAGTGACGGGCGATACCTACACAAAATACACTTTGAGCGAGTTGTTACCACATAGGTTTAAGTTATGAGAATTTATGATGTTATATTAAACAAACGAAACGGAAAAGAACTCACCGACGGGGAAATTGAGTTTTTCGTATCGGGCTATACCTCGGGTGAAATACCCGATTATCAGGCATCTGCGCTTCTTATGGCGATATACTTTAACGGTATGACCGAGAGGGAGACGGCAATACTCACCGATGCCATGGCACGTTCGGGGGACACCGTCGATTTGTCCTGCTTTGGAGAACTTTCGGCGGATAAGCACTCGACGGGCGGTGTCGGGGACAAGACCTCGTTTATAGTCGGTCCGATAGTCGCCTCACTTGGCGGAAAGGTTACGAAGATGTCGGGGCGCGGTCTGGGCCATACGGGCGGCACGGTCGATAAACTCGAATCCATACCCGGTTATAAAATCAACCTTACGAATGAGCAGTTCATTTCGCAGGTTGACAAGGTCGGTATGGCGATAATCGGTCAGTCGGGCAATCTTACGCCTGCCGACAAAAAGATATACGCCCTTCGTGACGTTACGGCAACG
>JAZSCG010000229.1:0-10886 GCA_045602805.1 Feifaniaceae bacterium | reverse complement strand
CAATAGACCAGGGTCTCTCAATTCTTGCTTCATACATCGACGAAGTCAAGGCTTCAAACGGCAGTGAACTTTCCGGTGAGCAGGCGTATAAACTCTATGACACGTACGGTTTCCCGCTTGACCTTACAAAAGATATAGCTGAAGAAAAGGGTATATCTGTCAATGAAGATGACTTTGCTGTTATGATGGATGCCCAGAAGAAGCGTGCAAGAGATGCACATAACGCTAAAAATGAGTCTGCATGGGCGGATGATATTCTCGGTAAAGTAAACACACCTGAGACAGAGTTTGTCGGCTATACCGAAAATACAGCTGAGGGTAAGGTTCTTGCAATCATAAACGGTGATGAAATAGTTACGGCGGCATCTGAGGGTGACAGTGTTACTATTATCACAGACAAGACTCCGTTCTACGGTGAGAGTGGCGGTCAGGTAGGTGACAGCGGTGTTGTTTCAAATGACAGCTTTGCTGCAGATGTATCTGACTGTAAAAAGACACATGACAAAAAGTTCCTACACATAGCAAAGGTCACAAAAGGTCAGGTTGCAGTCGGTGATACGGTAACGCTTACTATTGATACAAACAGACGTAACGCTATAATGAGAAATCACTCTGCAGCGCATCTTCTTCAGGCTGCACTCAGAAATACACTCGGCACACATGTTGAACAGGCAGGTTCTTATGTTGATGAGAGCAGAGTACGTTTTGACTTTACACATTTTGCATCTGTTACAGCAGATGAACTCAAAGCGGTTGAAAACTTTGTAAACAATGCCATTCTGGAAAACATCACTAACGAGATGAAAGAAATGCCTATTGAGGAAGCAAAGAAGCTTGGCGCAATGGCACTTTTCGGTGAAAAGTACGGTGACGTTGTACGAGTTGTAAAAATGGGCGATGTCTCAACAGAATTCTGTGGCGGTACACACGTTTCAAATTCGGGAAAGATTGGTCTTTTCAAAATCATTTCTGAAACTTCCGTTGCTGCAGGTGTACGCAGAATTGAAGGTACAACAGGTCTTAACATTATTTCGCTTGTGAATGAAAAACAGTCTGTTATTGACAATGTTGCAAAGACCTTCAAGGCAGGCTCACACGAAGTAGAAGCGAAGGCTAAACAGCTTGATAAGGAACTTAAGGAAGCGCAGAAAGAAATTGAGTCGCTCAACTCAAAACTTGCAGGCAGTGCATCTGACGATATACTCAAATCAGCGGTTGAAGTGGGTGGTCTTAAGATAGTAACCGCAAAGATAAAGGGTGCAGCGCCTGAACTTCGCACGATGGGTGATACTATCCGTGATAAGGAAGAATCTGCCGTTGCTGTTCTTGTCGGCGAAGCAGGCGGAAAAGCGACAGTTCTTGTTGCCTGCGGCAAAAAGGCTGTTGCAGCAGGTGTTGCAGCAGGTAAGGTTATTGCAAAGGTTGCAGAGATAACAGGCGGCGGCGGTGGCGGTAAGCCGGACAGCGCAATGGGTAGCTGTAAAGATGTTTCAAAGGTGCCTGAGGCCTTCGAAGCTTTGCCTGAAATAGTTAAAGATATGCTTTAAGAGGTGAAAAAGTATGAACGACTGTATTTTTTGTAAAATAATAAACGGAGATATTCCTTCAAATAAGGAATACGAGGATGAAAATGTCATTGTAATACATGACCTTAATCCGCTTGCGGAGACACATCTTCTTGTAATACCTAAAAAGCATATATGCTGTGCAGACGAAATAAATGAAAGTAACAGCGACGTTATTGCACACGTTTTTGAGGCTGTTTCAAAGGTGACTAAAAAACTTGGAATTGAGAACAATTTCCAGGTGCTTAACAATTGCGGTGAAAATGCAGGACAGAGTGTAATGCATATTCACTTTCATGTATTGTCCAATAAGGAGGGCAGGGTGTTATGGAGTACTACAGAATTAAAGTAGCGGGACTTGAACGTGACTTACCCATTTGCCCGATAAATGAGAAACTTGACATTGCCGGATTTGTTATTTTTGGCGATGTCGAACTGACATGTGCCTGTGCGGCAGAACTTATCAAAAAAATGCCGCCTCACGATATAATGATAACGGCTGAGTCAAAGGGTATACCGCTTATTCACGAAATGGCAAGACAGACGGGGGAAAATAAGTACGTACTTGCCAGAAAAGCTATAAAAGCGTATATGGTAAATCCTCTTAAAGTGGAAGTTAAATCCATAACTACCGCAAAGGTGCAGACGCTTTATATCGATGAAAAAGACGTAAATGCCATGAAAGGTAAGCGTGTAGTCATTGTTGACGACGTTATCAGCACGGGTGAATCACTTGCAGCACTTGAAAAACTTGTGGAAGAAGCAGGCGGAAATATCGTTGCAAAAATGGCAATACTTGCCGAAGGCGATGCAATAGGAAGAGAAGATATTACATATCTCGAAGAATTACCGCTTTTCATTAAAGGAGAATGAATATGAGTGAATTAACAGTAAATGAAGGAAAAAATGAAATAATTGAGGTTGACGGTGAAAAATATCTTCGTCTTCCGATAAAAACCAAGGTTATCGACAATACTGACGATATAGTAGAAGTGGCAAAGGAATTTGCTCTGCCTTATCTTCAGGACGGTGACATACTTTTTATGAGTGAAAAGAGTGTTGCCTGCTCACAGGGCAGGGCAGTACCTATGGCGGATATACATCCGAGCAGGCTTGCAAAGATACTTGTAAAGTTTGTTTATAAGTCGCCCTACGGTATCGGACTCGGTATTCCCGAAACTATGGAAATGGCACTTCAGGAGTGCGGAAGACTGAGAATATTATTTGCGGCTTTTATATCTGCAATAGGCAAACTTCTCGGAAAAAGAGGCTGGTTTTATAAAATTGCAGGCTATAAGGCTGAATCAATAGACGGCCCGTGTCCCAATACGCTTCCGCCTTACAACAAATATGTTGTACTTGGACCCGATAAGCCTGATGAAGTGGCTAAAAAGGTTGCAGAGGCTATCGGTCAGAAGACAGCCATTGTCGATGTCAATGACTTAAAGGGTCAAGTGCTTGGTATTTCTCACGATGATATGGACAGAGAAAAAATTGCAAGAATACTTAAGGACAATCCTCTCGGTCAGTCGGGTCAGCAGACACCCTTCGGTCTTATCAGAAAAGTTTAATGAAAAGACCGCTTGCACTTTTTTGTGGCACGTTTATAATTGTGTCTTTTATATGTGCTGTAACTGAATTGAAAGAGGCGGTCACATTGTGTCTGCCTCTTTTTGTTATATCGCTAGTTGCAGGTCTTGTCAGGTTTAAAAAGTCAAAAAGATTTTTGCTTATAAGTATTTCGGTAATGCTTGCGTTTGTCATCTTTTATCTTGGCTATACTTTACGCTATCAAAAAGCAATTGATTATGCTGATAATCAAAGCCACAGTTTTTATGTTTCGGTTGTTGATGAAAATACCGTGAGGGTCTCAGAAGTTGATGATAAAAAAGCTACTTCATTCAGGATAAAAGTTTATTTTGATAAGAACGTTGATATCGGTCAAAAGCTTTTGCTGATCGGAAAAACAAAAATACCTGAAAGAACAAATGAGCTTTATGATAATGCATTGTACGGGATGTCAGATAATATTTATTTGCAAATGTCATCTCCTGAAATAACGGTACTGAATGAAGAAGATAAATTTATATCATCATCGGAATATATGCGAAATGCAATAAAAAACCGATTTGCGTCATTGCTTGATACGGATACTGCCGGGAAAATAACAGGCATATTTCTGGGTGATAAAAGCGGTATATCTATAGCACAGAATAATAAATATTCAGCTGCAGGGATTTCTCATATATTCGCAGTTTCTGGACTGCATCTTACTGCACTGGTTGGAATACTTATTGTATTGTTGAGGTCCTTTTATGTAAAAAGGAAGCCTATGGCTTTTATTCTAGCGGGTGCAGTTGTATTCTTTGCATGGCTGGTAGGGTTTACAGCATCCGTTCAGCGTGCAGGAATCATGGTAATTGTTCTTTGTTTTTCCTATGTTACGAACAGAAGGGCGGATTCGCTGACATCACTTTGTTTTGCAGGTGCAATTATTTGTATGACTGCACCTTATGCGGCAGCTGACTGCGGATTTTTACTGTCGTTTTCTGCAGTTCTTGCAATTATTACCGTTTCAAAGTATTTCTGTGCATTTTTCTTAAGGTGTTTTGCAGTTGTGAAACTAAAAAATGCAGTCACAGAAAAAATATCCGATATTTTAGGGTTGGCCGTATCGGTAATGTTTTTTACATTGCCGATAATAGTCATCTGCTTTGGTGCAAGTACGATTCTTTCGCCACTCACAAATTTGCTTGTCTTGTGGGCGATTGCACCTGTTCTTATACTGACTATACTTCTGCTTATTTTGCCTATAAAACCTGTTGCAGTTATATTGACATTGCTTATAAAATACATAGACAAAGTGGTGTCACTCATACTGAAATACGATGTTTTGGGAAGCTTTCTGACACAGAGGGTAACTTTGATATTATATGTTGCGGTGCTTGTGTTGTTTGTTATGTGTGTAATTGCAGGAAGGCAATTTGTAAATAAAGCAATTTTTGCGGTCTTTATACTTGTAGGCGTGGCGGCAGGGACATCTTTTATGTTAAATCGTTTCGACGGTCTAACACTTATACAGACTGAAACTTACTCGGGAAACTGTATTCTTTTGATTGAAGATAAAAAGGCAATGGCAATTTTAGACGGAAATTTTTCGTTTGCCCCTGAAAATACAATTTATACAATGTGTGATTCTCTTTCCGAGCATGGTATATTCGAACTTGATAAAGTTGTAATAAACGGTGCAGATAAAAAGTTTACAGAACTGTTAGATGCAAATATCGAGATTAAAGAATGGTATAAAAACGGAGATTATACAAAAAACACGATAGAATTCGGCGGAAATGAAATTTCAATAGATTATGTTGCAACACATATTAAGAGGGGAGAAAGTTCATTTTTAGTTGTAGGAGCATACAATAAGAATAATTATTATGAAGTCACTCCGTCTGATGTTGTATTATTCGCAAACAGATGTCCGGATGTTAATTTTATGGTAGAAAGAAATGCAAAAGTTGCAATATCAGGAAGGCTTGGTACATCAACCTCTGACCGTGAGAATATGAAATTTATTGAAAGGTTTTTGAAAAACAATATTTACACAGTCGATGAGTATGGTACAATAGAAATCAGAACAACCGGAAACGGTGAGTATGATATTAAAACCGAAAGGGATAAAAATGTCAGTAAACAAGTCGGACAGGTTAGAAGAACTTAAAAAAATAATAAAAAGCGGTGATAAAAGCGGTGTATATATATTCTTCGGTGAAGAAGAATATTTAAAGCAATACTATTATGAACAGATTAAAAATTCTGTAACTGCAAATTCTGATGATGATTTTGCCGAGATTACTTTTGACGCACTCGATTTTGACATTGAGGTGTTTCTGGATGAAGTGCAAAATATTTCATTTGGTGTTACGGATAAATTTATCGTTCTTCGCAATATCGATGTTGATGTGTTGGCAGAAGGTGACCGCAAGGTGCTTATTTCGGCACTTGGTGAATGCTCACAGGGCATTTGTATTCTCTTTTACTACGATAATATGTTTCTTGCAGATGGGGAATACGATAAGATAACACGCCGCAAGAAGATGATTGAAACACTTTCTAAATATGCAATGAGTGTTGAATTTAAAAGGCTTCCCGTAAATGCTCTGGTAAATTGGATAACAAAAGGTTTTGCTTCGCATGGAATGACTGTGACATACGATGCGGCAAAATATCTGCTGTCTGTATGCGGAAGTGATATGTACAATCTCAAAAATGAGATAACAAAGATCGCTCTTTATGCCAAAGGTGAACAAATTACAAAAGAAACGATCGACAGACTGGTTACAAAAAGTCTTGAAAGAAATGTCTTTTCTGTTGCCGAAGATGTTATTTACGGCAGAATTGCGTCAGCCCTCAAAACCATTGATATGTGCCGTTCTGTCAAAGAACAGCCTACTGTTTTGGTTAGTATTATAGGAAATACATTCAGGGAACTTCTTATCGTGTCTGCAGCCAAGGATAAAAGGCTTTCTCAGGCTGAAATTCTCAAAGCACTTAATTTGTCCCCTGCAAGGTCGTGGCTTATAAAGGATTATGAACGTCTGTGTTCAAGACGGTCGCTATCATTTTTTATAAGGGCAAATCTGGAACTTGCGCAGTGTGAGCAATTACTTAAGGGAAGCGGGTGTGATAAATGGCAGGCGATAGAACTTGCACTTCTAAAGATAAACGGATTAGATTAGACCGTCTTGTCATTGTTGAGGGGAAATATGACAAGATAAAACTTGAGTCTGTAATAGATGCGGAAATAATTACGACAGACGGTTTTTCTCTTTTTAAAAATAAGGAGAAAAGGCAGTACATAAAAGACTGTGCACAAAGTCGTGGAATACTTATAGTTACAGACAGTGATAATGCCGGTTTTAAGATAAGAAATTTTATCAGAGACACAGCGGGGGATGAGAATGTGATAAATTGTTACATCCCTGAAATTTGTGGTAAGGAAGCAAGGAAAGATAAGCCGTCTGCAGAGGGTACACTTGGTGTTGAGGGTGTTGGAGTATCAGTCATAAAAAAGGCACTCGATGAATGTGGGGTTTTTGCTGAAAAAAGAAAAATCTACCATAAATTTGAAACAGCAGATTTATATGAGCTAGGTCTGATAGGTGCACCTGACAGCGTTGCAAGGCGGGACAGAATAAAAAAAGAACTCTCACTTCCTAAAGCAATGAACAACACATTACTGTTAAAAGCGCTGTCATACCGCATTACAAAAGAAGAACTCCAAAATCTTATAAAAGAAAAGAACTTATGAGTTTTCTCATAAGTTCTTTTTTTGTTACTTAGCCATATCCAGCCAGACGCTTGCAAGGTCGAGTGCTTCGTAAAGACCCGTTTTTGTACTTGTCTTTACCACTCTGTCCTTTACCGAAGGGTCGGTATACTGAAGTTCTATCTGGACTTTACCTGAAACTTCTTTTCCGTCAACCTCTCTGCTGTCATGAATCATCATGAATACTACATATTTGTCGGCAAGGCTGCCGTAATACATAAGATTACCGTTTCTCACGAGAGGCCTGCCTTTATAAGTGAGAAAGTCTTTGTAAATTCCGTCTGCCATATATCCTCCTAATTGTCAAGGTATGATTTAACGAGCGTCTGCAAAAGCTCATCACGGTCAATTTTCGTAATGCGCGCTCTTGCACCGTTGTGATTGGTGATATAGGTCGGGTCCTCAGACAGAATATATCCTACGATCTGATTAATGGGATTATATCCTTTCTCTCTCAAAGCATCGTAAACGGCAGTGAGAGTTGCTTTTATTTCAGCCTCATGATCGTCCTGTATCGGAAACGTAATTGTATCTTTTGAAGTCATAATTTTCCCTCCCTATAAAAGATTATTAATTATTATAAACCATTTGAAAAGAAATTTCAATAAATTATCGCTGTTCGCATCCAAAATCTGCTACAAGCTTCTTTATGATACGCTTCATAACATTGTCGACATCCTCGTCAACAAGCGTTCTGTCAGCGGCACGCAGTGTGATAGTGAAGGCAATACTCTTCTTGCCGTCGGGAATCTGTGAGCCTTTGTAGATGTCGAAAAGCTTGCAGTCTTCAAAGAGTTTCTTTGATTCTGTTTTGATGACGTTTTCGATTTTTGCAGCTTCAAGTTCGTCGTCACACAGAAGAGCAAGGTCCCTCGTAACTGCAGGGAACTTGGGAAGCGGAATGTAGGAGACATCGGTATCAACAAGGTTGTAAAGCGTTTCAAGTGAAAGTTCAGCCGCATATGTGTCCGAACCGATATTAAAATTATCTGCACATACAGGGTGTATCTGTCCCATTGTACCGATAACAGTATTACCGACTTTGAGTGTTGCAGAGCGACCGGGATGATAGTAGGGTAAATCTGTACCGCTTTCAAACGATACGTCTTTTATTTTAAGGTTATCCAGAAGTGCACAAACGTAACCCTTCATATCGTAGAAATCAAGGTTACCATATGCACCGAGAGTGATAACGTTCTTTTCCTCGGGAAGTGTGTTTGCATCACCCGTGGGGGTAAATGTTTTGCCAATTTCAAAGAGAGCAACATCAGTATTTCTGTTGTTGTAGTTCTTTGAAAGAATAGAAAGCATTGAGGGCATTGTAAGCGTTCTCATAATGCTCGAGTCTTCACCAAGGGGATTGAGAATTGTTACGGAATTTCTCATTGTACTGTCATCGGTAAGAAGTACTTTATCATACAGCTTGGGGCTGATAAAAGTATATGTCTTTATTTCAAATAATCCGAGTGAAGCTAGAGTATCAGAAACTTTCTGCTTGAAATCATGATATTTTGCAGTAACAGTTGTAGTTGCGCTGCCCTTGAAAAGTGAAGGCTCTACTTTATTGTAACCGTATATTCTTACAATTTCTTCTGCAATATCCGCAAAACATTCGATATCCTGTCTATATGCGGGAACGATAATGGTATTATCATCAAGAACGTCAAATTCAAGACGGCGCAGGATATCAACCATTTCGTCTCTTGAAAGAGATGTTGAAAGGAACTTGTTAGTGCGTTCAACGTCGAGTTTTAAATCGACTTTCTTTTCTGTTGAATTATCTACATCAACACAGCCGTCAACAACTTCGCCGCAGCCAAGAAGTTCAACAAGCTCGCATACTCTGTCAATGGCAAGCTTTGTCTGGTAAGCGGGAAGACCTTTTTCAAAGAGGTTGGAAGCATCTGTACGCATACCGAGCTTTCTTGCACCTTTTCTGACGCAGGGACCGTTAAAGTTTGCACTTTCAAATATAACTTCTGTGGTATCGTCTCTTATTTCGCTGTTAAGACCGCCCATAACACCTGCAACAGCAACGGGCTGTTTACCGTCTGTAATAACAAGAATAGAGGGGTCAAGCACTCTTTCGCTATCGTCAAGTGTTGTTATGGTTTCACCCTCGTTTGCTCTGCGTACAAGGATTTTGCGGTCGGGCAGAAATCTTCCATCAAATGCATGAAGGGGCTGACCGTATTCAAGCATTACATAGTTTGTAATATCAACGATGTTGCTTATAGGACGGACGCCGCAAAGACGAAGTCTTTCTCTCATCCATCTGGGAGAAGGAGCGATTTTAACATTCTTTACAACACGGGCGATGTATCTGGGACAGAGGTCAGGGGCTTCCACAGCAACACTTATGTAATCTGCTGCATTACCGCCGGAGCCTTTTACAACGGGAGTTTTAATATCTGCCTTCTTGTTGTAGGTTGCTGCAGCCTCTCTTGCGAGACCGATAATAGAATAACAGTCTGTTCTGTTGGAGGTTATTTCAAAATCGGTAACGACATTGTCTATACCGAGCACTTTTGTTATATCATCACCAAGATTACAGGGCTCTTCTATAACAAATATACCGTCTTCGATGGCGTAGGGGAAGTCGCCGAGAGTAAGACCAAGCTCTGAAAGTGAGCAAAGCATACCTTCCGAGAGTACACCGCGGAGCTTTCCTTTTTTTATTACTTTACCGTCGGGAAGGTGAGCACCGTCAAGACAGACGGGGACGATATCGCCGACTTTAAGATTTGATGCACCCGTAACTATCTGGAGTTTTCTTTCACCTGCAACGTCTATCTGACAAACAACAAGGTGGTCCGAATCGGGATGATCTTCAATGCTGTCAACACGGCCGACAACCACATTTTTTATTTTGTCGCCGTCATTATAATATTCCTCAACTTTTGAGCCTGACATTGTCATGTCAGCGGCAAACTGACGAGGAGAAACATCGAGTTTTACGTATTCGTCAAGCCAAGTTTTTGGTAATTTCATATTCTTACACCTCCATTAAAACTGTTTTAAGAAACGAACGTCGTTTTCTGTGAAAAGACGAAGGTCGTCAATGTTGTATCTGCGCATAACCACACGTTCAAGACCCAGACCGAAGGCAAATCCGCTGTATTCATTCGGGTCTATACCGCAGGTTTCAAGCACCTTGGGGTGCACCATGCCTGCGCCGAGGATTTCGATATAACCCTCGCCCTTGCAAAGACGGCAGCCTTCACCGTGACAGTTAAAGCATGTGATGTCCATTTCTGCTGACGGCTCTGTAAAGGGGAAGTGGTGGGGACGGTAGCGGAAACCTGTATCAGTTCCGTATAGCTTACGGGCAAATGTTTCAAGTGTGCCTTTAAGATCCGCAAAAGTAACGCCCTTGTCAACCACAAGACCTTCTATCTGGTGGAAGACAGGTGAGTGAGTTGCATCCATAGCATCACTTCTGTAAACAGTGCCGGGTGCTATAATTTTAATAGGAGGCTTGTTGTTTTCCATAACACGTATCTGCATAGGTGAAGTCTGTGTTCTTAAAACCACATTGTCACTGATGTAGAATGTGTCTTGTGTGTCACGTGCAGGATGGTCCTTGGGAACGTTAAGCGCTTCAAAGTTGTAATAATCAAGTTCAACTTCAGGACCATCTGCAATTGAATAACCCATACCCATAAAAATTTCTTTGAGTTCATCTAAAACAACTGATAATGGATGCTTTTTGCCCATTGCATTTCTTTTACCTGGCATAGTAACATCAATTTTTTCGTTGATTAAACTTGCATTAAGCTCTGCTTCTTTAATTTCAGCAACTTTAGTTTTAATCTGTTCTTCAAGCTCACTTTTTGCTTTGTTAACAAGCTGACCAACAACAGGACGCTCTTCAGGGGAGAGAGAGCCGAGTTGTTTTAGAATGCCTGTAAGCTCACCTTTTTTACCTAAATATTTTACTCTTACATCATTTAACTCTTGTAAAGTTTTAGCTTCTGTAATTTCGCTAATTG
>JAZSCG010000228.1:0-1588 GCA_045602805.1 Feifaniaceae bacterium | reverse complement strand
TATTTTCGATGTATTTAACGGTACTCTCATTCTTTACGTCTGCGCATGTGCCTGCATTTTATGTGCACTGCTTTTTCTTATAATACCTTTATTTGTAAAAGACCCCAAGCGCAGAGGTGTAATGATTCAGGGAACGTTCCGTTCCAACTTTCTGTTATTCGGCGTACCGCTCGGGCTGAGTATCGGCGGTGAGTCGGGTGCAGTTCTTGCAGCGGTAGTTGCTTCCTTTTACGTGCCTGTCATCAATATGCTTTCGGTTATTTCACTTTATGCATTCAGCGATGCCAAAAACAAGAACTTAAAATCGGCATTGCTCGGCATTTTGAAAAACCCATTGATTATCGGCGGTGTTTCGGGTCTTATTTTCTCTTTGATACGCAATTACATCGGCTTTGAAATACCGACTATAATTGATACAACGCTGTTTAACATCAAATCAACTGCAACACCGCTTGCATTTTTGATTCTGGGCGGTGATTTAAAATTCGGCAATATGCTCCGCAACGTAAAATTTTCAATTTTCTCCGTACTCGGCAAAATCGTGCTGATACCGGCTCTTATGCTGACAGTGTCTGCCCTGCTTGGCTTTGACAAGCTCGAAATGGCAATTCTCGTTGCCGTTTTTGCAACGCCGAACGCCGTTTCAAGTTATGCAATGGCAAGAAATTACGAAGCCGATTACGAACTTGCAGGTGAAATTATCACGCTGGGCACTCTGCTTTCCGTGTTAACCATGTTTATATTCATTACAATAGCAAGATCCTTCGGTTGGATATAATAAAACAGACCGTCATATGACGGTCTGTTTTATTATATCCAACCGAAGGATCTTGCTATTGTAATGAATATAAACATGGTTAACACGGAAAGCAGAGTGCCCAGCGTGATAATTTCACCTGCAAGTTCGTAATCGGCTTCGTAATTTCTTGCCATTGCATAACTTGAAACGGCGTTCGGCGTTGCAAAAACGGCAACGAGAATTGCCATTTCGAGCTTGTCAAAGCCAAGCAGGGCAGACACTGTCAGCATAAGAGCCGGTATCAGCACGATTTTGCCGAGTACGGAGAAAATTGAAAATTTTACGTTGCGGAGCATATTGCCGAATTTTAAATCACCGCCCAGAATCAAAAATGCAAGCGGTGTTGCAGTTGATTTGATGTTAAACAGCGTTGTATCAATTATAGTCGGTATTTCAAAGCCGATGTAATTGCGTATCAAAGAGAAAATAAGACCCGAAACACCGCCGATAATCAATGGGTTTTTCAAAATGCCGAGCAATGCCGATTTTAAGTTCTTGTTTTTGGCATCGCTGAATGCATAAAGTGAAATAACCGAAAGCATATTGATGACAGGCACGTAAAAGGAAGCAACTACCGCTGCAAGAACTGCACCCGACTCACCGCCGATACTCAGCCCGAGCGGTACGCCGAATAACAGAAAGTTGGAACGGAACGTTCCCTGAATCATTACACCTCTGCGCTTGGGGTCTTTTACAAATAAAGGTATTATAAGAAAAAGCAGTGCACATAAAATGCAGGCACATGCGCAGACGTAAAGAATGAGAGTACCGTTAAATACATCGAAAATA
>JAZSCG010000227.1:0-1510 GCA_045602805.1 Feifaniaceae bacterium | reverse complement strand
GGTGCTACAACCGTAAAACTGTTTGAGGAGGATATTGCAGTCAAGGCGGAAATATGCTCACTTCACGGAACGAGCGGTCACGCCGATATGAACGGCCTTCTGAATTGGTTTGATGCTTTTGAAAAGAAACCGCATACCGTGTTTGTAAATCACGGTGATGAGGCTTCCTGCGAGAATTTTGCAAGGCTTCTTACAGAAAAATGGGGTTGCAGAACTTTTGCACCCTTCAGCGGTACACAGTATGATCTGGCAAATGAGCAAATGCTTATGGAGGCGGAGGGTGTCCGTGTAGTAGCCAAGAAGAAGAGCGGAAATCCGCGTGCGAGCCGTATGTACGACGGTCTTATGCAGGCGGCGAGTGAGCTTTACGAGCTTGCAAAAAACAGCAGAGGAATGGCAAACAAGGATATATCGAAATTTACGGCGCACATCAGGGAATTGATACGCAGATGGAAATAAGAAGACGGGAACTGTGTCAGTTCCCGTTTTTATTTAAATACGGAAGGTTTTTAAAAGGTTTTTCCTCTCTTTCCAGTCGGGAAGGAGGCGTGAAAGAGTGTCATAAAACCTTATCGAGTGGTCGGGGTGAAGAAAATGCACGAACTCGTGACACACCACGTATTCGATACACCGGGTCGGTGTGCGGACAAGTGCCGTGTTAAAGGTTATTTTGTTCTGGAGAGGTCGGCACACGCCCCACTTTGACACCATTTTGCGAAAGCAGATTTCGGGAAAGACGGGACAAAAGCCTTCAAAAAGCGGATACAGCCTTTTACAGACGTCTGTTATGATGGCAGACGCCTTTTCTTTTTCCCATTTGTGAAAGGCAGACTCTGAGGGTGTAAAAAGTGTATCGTCCGTCAAAGTCACTTTACCGCTGATATATTTAACGGTATACGGTTTGCCGAGATGATATATTGTAAAGCCTTCGCAAAAATCGTGTGAGACTTCCTTAATTGCGGTGACGGAGGCAATAATATCGTCTGCCTTTGAGTGCACGAATTCTTCTACCTTTTTTACGGGCACACAAAAGGGGGCCGACACGTAAACACTGCCGTCCCTGCGAACACGGATATTGATATTTTTGACGTCCTTTGGCTCGAAAATATATTCAAGTCCTCCGTCATTTTTAACAAACTTTTTGTTCATATTATAATTATACAACACATACAACAGTTGTGTAAAGAAGCGTATTTTGCCGTAAAACCGCCGTTTGCAAGACTTTTTTATATGGCAAATTGCATCAATATTTAGTATTTATTTTGTATAAAAATAACACCAAGATATTGTGAAAAACTATTGACGAAAACCCAACATCTTGTTATAATAAATAAGCTGACACAAGATATACAGAGGACCGCGGATGAAAGCGGTCAATTTTTTGGAGGGGGATACATATGAAAATAATCAAGAGAAGCGGTGCGGAGGTTACTTTTGACCCGCAGAAAATAGTTGTGGCGGTCACAAAGGCTAACGAAAGTGTTGTTCCCAGCGCCAGAATGACCCCCAT
>JAZSCG010000226.1:0-1631 GCA_045602805.1 Feifaniaceae bacterium | reverse complement strand
TATGTTTATAAAGATAACGAATGACGGTAAAAGCGGTAAAACGGTGTCCGTAAAAGCAGGTCAGGGTTTTGCGCAGGGCATATTCATTCCCTACGGCATAACGGTTGACGACACAGCGACGGAGACGAGAAACGGCGGTTTCGGAAGCACGACAAAATAAAAAAGAGAGGCAATCGCCTCTCTTTTTTTGTTGTAGGGGACATCGTCCCGTCATTATTTCGAAAAACCTTTCCGATTCTGGTAAAACGAGCATTTACGACACAGTTCTTCAACTACTTTTCCCCGGGAAAATCCGTCGTAGATTGCCTTTGCACGTGGCGATGAGAGGATTGAATCTATATCCCCAGCAAATATATTGCCGAGTGCGATTTCTCCGTCGCTGTCAAGACAGCAGGGCACAACCGTACCGTCGCATAAAATTGCACACTGGTCACGAAGCCCCATACAAAAAGTGGGATTATAAGACTTCTTACTGTCGGCAGGCCATACGAATATTTCACCTGCACCTATGTGCACGTTTTCGGGAAGAGGTGATAGAAGCGCCATAAGTCTGCCCGTATACGTGTCGGCAGACGTATTTTGGTCATACGTTCCGTTCCAGAATTTTATCTCGGTTATTTTGCCGTTTGATGCGAGGCCGTTTATAAGTTTTTTCACGCCCGTGGCATACTTTTCTATGTCAAGAGCATTTGCCTCTGCCGCGTGGAGCGATATACTCACCTTGCGCAGTGCAGGGTGGTCAGTCGGGACGTTGTCGGGCAGGGTGCCGTTTGTCGTGAGATTGACCTTGAGACCGATGTTCTCACATATATCAAGAAAATGCTTCATCTGCGGGTGAAGCGTCGGC
Source organism: Feifaniaceae bacterium (assembly GCA_045602805.1). Lineage (GTDB taxonomy): Bacteria > Bacillota > Clostridia > Oscillospirales > Feifaniaceae > RGIG6165. Next base: position 784 of record JAZSCG010000226.1, on the reverse strand, counting down.
TCTCCGAGAAGATGAAAATAGACGTAGTCCGACACTTTCTTTGCCTGCCCTGCGGCACGTACAAATTCATCTTCCGTCATAAAATGACCGTCTCTCCCGCACTTTACGCAGAAAGGGCAGGAGAGATTGCATACGTTTGTTATTTCGATATAAACTTTTTTAAAGCGTGTTTTTGTATTCGAGATATTCATCATAGGTTGAAAGACGGTCAATCACACCGTCGGGTGTTATCTCAATAATTCTGTTTGCAATGGTGTTTATAAATTCGTGGTCGTGACTTGCGAAAAGCACGTTGCCGGGGAAGTTTATAAGACCGTTGTTGACAGCGGTAATCGACTCAAGGTCGAGGTGGTTTGTCGGCTGGTCAAGTACGAGCACGTTTGCACCGAACATCATCATTCGTGAAAGCATACAACGTACCTTTTCACCACCCGAAAGGACCTGCACCTGCTTGTAAATATCATCACCCGAGAAAAGCATTCTGCCGAGGAAGCCTCTTATAAAGGTTTCGGTTTCGTCGTTAGTGCACCACTGACGCAGCCAGTCGGCAATGTTGAGTGTTACACCGTTGAAGAACTTACTGTTATCACGGGGGAAGTATGACTGTGAAGTTGTACCGCCCCACTTGAATTCACCTTCATCGGGCTCGATTTCACCCATAAGTATGCGGAAAAGCGTTGTCTGTGCAATTTCGTTTTCGCCGACGAATGCTATCTTATCACCCTTGTTGACGTGGAAGGTTACGTTGTTTAAAACCTTGACACCGTCAATCGTCTTTGAAAGA
>JAZSCG010000225.1:0-1904 GCA_045602805.1 Feifaniaceae bacterium | reverse complement strand
CGTTATGGGCGTTGAAGCAAACATTACTTCCGACACAGAAAACAATTCCGTAAATCTTCTTCTTGAAGGCGAAGGCATGGGCCTTGTTATAGGAAGAAGAGGCGAAACACTTGATTCACTTCAGTATCTTACAAGCCTTGTTGTAAACAAGGGCAAAAGCGGTTACATCAAGGTAACTCTTGATACAGAAAACTACCGCAGCAAGCGTGAAAAAACTCTCGTTGACCTTGCTCATAACAAGGCTCAGCGTGTTCTCAAAACTCATAAAGCATCACACTCGATGCGATGAATCCCTACGAGCGCAGAATAATACACTCTGCACTCCAGGACACAGCGAATATAACGACATCTTCTATTGGGGCTGAACCGAACAGAAGAGTCGTAATCAGATACGAAAGATAATTATTAACAGCCCCTTATCACAAGGGGCTGAAATTGTTTAGAGAGGTCAAAATGGCTGTAATTGCTGCAATTTCAACTGCATTATCAAATGCCGCAATAGGACTAGTGCGCCTTTCGGGTGACGGGGCAGAAAAAATCGCACAAAGCATTTTTTCCACACCTCTTAAGGACCGTACTGCCGTATACGGAAGAATAACGGACAAAAACGGTGACACTCTTGATACCGCTCTATGCACCTTTTTCAAGGGACCGCACTCATATACTGGCGAGGATATGGCGGAGTTTTCCTGCCACGGCGGTCTTGTTGTGCTCAGGAGTGTGCTTGAAGCGGTACTTGATGCAGGTGCCATACCTGCCCAAAGAGGTGAATTTACAAAACGTGCCTTCTTAAACGGTAAAATGGATATGTCGCAGAGTGAGGCGGTCATTGACATAATAACCGCAAAAAGCACACTTTCTGCGAAAGAGGCGTTTTTGCAGGCAGGCGGTTCACTTCGCCGTGTCATAAATGAACTGCGTTCACAGCTTCTCGACATAGATTCGGAAATAATGGTGTATGCCGACTTTGCGGCAGAGGGTATTGAAGCACCTGATGCAACAAAGCTCTGTCCCATGATAGAGGCGGCTATGAAACGCACCGAAAAGCTGCGTTCCTCTTACGGTACGGGTAAATTTCTTAAAGAGGGTTTTCCCGTATGTCTTTGCGGTAAGCCGAACGTCGGAAAATCATCGCTGATGAACAGGCTTATCGGGCGTGACCGCAGTATCGTAACCGAAATCGCAGGTACGACAAGGGATATTATAAGCGAAACTATCGAGCTTGAAGGCCTTCCCATAATATTATCCGACACGGCAGGTATCCGTGAAAGCGACGATACGGTAGAAAAAATCGGTATTGACCGCGCAAAAGAGGAAATTAAAAACAGTGCACTTGCCATTTTCCTTTTTGATGCATCAATTCCGTGTGATGAGGATGATAAAGCACTTCTTGCACTTGCAAGGGAATGCGACAGCCTGATTGTTGCAAACAAAACGGATAAAAATACCGTATTTATACCCGACGGGGCTATTCTGATAAGCGCCGAAAACGGTGACGGAATGGAAAAGCTTATTTCCGCAATAAAAGAAAAGGCACTTGGCGCAGCACCCATGGATATGGGTGAAACGATTACCAATTTAAGACACAGGCAGGCACTCGATAAGGCGTACGAGGCACTTTCAAGGGCGTATGATGCCATTTTTGCAGGTGTTGACCCCGAGATTGCCGAGCTTGATATAAACGAAGCACTCTGTCAGCTTGGTCTTATTACGGGTGAAACGGTCAGCGATGACCTTATTGACAGAATTTACGAGAACTTTTGCGTTGGAAAGTAGGTGAGAATATGCATATAGCAGTTATTGGTGCAGGTCATGCGGGAATTGAGGCGGCACTTGCATCGGCACGTCTTGGCGTACCCACGACACTTTTTACGCTTTCACTTGACGGTGCTATTGCAAATCTC
>JAZSCG010000224.1:0-2956 GCA_045602805.1 Feifaniaceae bacterium | reverse complement strand
CGAACAAAGTTCTGTCTCATAATCAAGTTTTGACTGTTTTATCTGTGCTATCGCAAGATCTGCAAGTTCTATATCCTTTTCAAGCGATGCTGCAAGATACTTCTTTTCAGATATATCCGAAGCAAGCTTTTCTCTGAGTTTTGATGTTTCACTCTGTCCGTCGGAAAGTTTTGCGTACTCACTTTCCATAGCCGAGAGTTCTGTTTCACAAGTCGCAATCTGCTTTTCAAGTTCTTTTATACGCAGTTTTGCCTGAGAACTCTCTCTGTAAATTCTGTCCTTCTCATCCGAAAGTTCATCAATAGATGCATTAAGTGCATTCAATAACGCCTTATACTGATTAAGAACACCCTCAGCTCGCAACATCTTTTCTTTTGCTGTGTCAAGTTCTGCCTCAGCACCGTCCATTACAGCAACTATCTCAGCACATTCGCCATTCACCGCTTCAAACTTTTCTTCAAGTTCTCTTGCTTTCTTACCAAGATCAAGCAGTTCTTTTTCAAGTTGCTTTATCTCATTCTTTCTTGAAAGAACACCTGCGCCCTTTATCTGTGAACCGCCTGTGAAGGAACCACCTGCATTTACCTGCTGTCCGTCAAGAGTTACTATTCTGAAACGGTATCCGGTCTTCTTTGCCAATTCAATGGCGTTGTCAATCGTTTCAACAACGACCGTTCTTCCCAGAAGATTGCCGAATATCGCCTCGTATCTCTTGTCGAATGAAACTAGTTGATTGGCAATTCCGACATAACCGTTTGCATTCTTTGCATCTTTCGCATCAAAAGGCGTGTATTTTACGGAAGTAAGCGGTAAAAATGTTGCTCTGCCCTTATTCTCATTTTTCAAAAGCATTATCGCTGCTTTAGCATCACTTTCATTTTCCACGACGATATTCTGTATATTGCCGCCCAGAGCAGTTTCAACAGCAAGAGCATACTTGTCTTCAATCTTGATAAGACTGCTTATCGGACCAACAATATTTTTAAGTATGCCTCTTGATGCTTCCTGCATAACAGTCCTTACACTGTTTGCAAAACCGTCAAGCTGTGCTTCCATCTGCGACAGAAGATTCTTTTTATGTGTCTTCTCAATTATCGAGGAATTTACGGATGCAAGCTGTTTTTCAACTTCTTTTTTCTGTTCTTCCTTTGCCTGAAGTTTTCTGTTATATCCCTCTATAATGTTTCTGTTTGAAGAAAGTGCATCCGACGCTCTCTCAAACTCGTCATCAGCATCCTTCATATCACTGATGATTGCTTTTAATTCTTCATTTTTCTTTTCTACAGACATATCAATCTCTTCTGTTTTTCCGGTAACATCTGTTTTTGCGGAAAGTGAAGCAAGAAGAATTTTAGCATCTGTAAGTTCACCTGTTTTCACAGTCATCTTTGCACGAAGTGAATCGATGCTGTCATTAACACCACTCTGTTCTTTTATCTGCTCTTCATTCTTTTTGATAAAAGATTCAAGTTCGTTATTCACAAATTCAAGACGGGCAATAAGTTCTTTCTTTTCGGCATTCTTTGATGCAATATCCTCATCAAATTTCTTAAAACGCCCCTGTCCCTCGTTTACCTGTTCTTCAATTCTTTCAATAAGTTCTTTCGCATGCTCAATATCGTTGACTGTAACTGCCCTCTGACTGGTGAGTTGTGAAGCAAGTTCTTCAATTTCACGTATCTCTCTGTTCAACAAGTCAATTTCTGCATTTTTTGAAGATGCAAGTTCGGTAAGCGAATCTATTTCATTTTCATCCGACTCAAATGTTTTATTCACAACCTCAAGGTCGGTCTTTGCAATATTTAGTTTTGTATCTATGTCATTCTTGACTTCATTTGTCTTATCGACACTGTCAAGCCAGACATTTATCTGAAGTTGCTTTCTTTCATCACGGAAAGCAAGATATTTTTTTGCCTTCTCGCTCTGCTTTTCGAGAGGACCTATTCTGTCCGTCAATTCAGAAAGAATGTCGTTGATTCTCAAAAGGTTGTCATTTGTGGCAGCAAGCTTTCTCTCTGTTTCTATTTTTCTGTATCTGTATTTCGAAATACCGGCAGCCTCTTCAAATATTTGTCTTCTGTCTTCACTCTTCGATGAAAGGACATCGGCTATTTTACCCTGACCTATTACAGAATAACCGTCTTTACCTACACCTGTATTCATAAAGAGTTCAACTATATCACGAAGTCGTGACGGTTTGCCGTTTACCGCATATTCACTTTCGCCGCTTCTGTAAAGCCTTCTTGTAACACTTACTTCCGTAAAGTCAACATCAAGCGCCTTGTCAGCATTGTCCATTATAAGTGTAACCTCTGCAAAACCCGTAGGCTTTCTGGAAGATGTACCGTTGAAGATTACGTCTTCCATCTTGCTTCCGCGCAAGGTTTTTGAGCTCTGTTCACCGAGAACCCATCTTATAGCATCAACAATATTGCTTTTTCCGCTACCGTTAGGACCTACTATGGCAGTAATTCCACTTGTAAAGTTAATTACCGTTCTGTCCGGAAAAGATTTAAACCCTTCGATTATAAGGCTGCGTAAGTACATATTTCACCTCAAAAAAAGTTGCATAGATGATAATATTTTACCACCTATGCAACGACATTGTAAATAGCATTTATTAAATTATATATATTATTTAATTAAAATTTCACCCAAAGCAAGACTTTCATCGCATTTAAATGAAACATTTCCGTTTCCGAACAATTCCAGTAATTTTATTTTATTTGCTTTTTTATGTCCGATAACTCTCGATGTATCTGCCTTAGAGTAACAAACAGTGCCGCAGCCACCACGGTCATTAAGCATTTTAACAATTCTGTCAAAATATATTTCACTCTCAACAAGTTCCCTGAATGCAGGATGATAAGGTCCTGCAACCATAGTATCATCAAAATCTTTTTCAGCATTAAGACCGAGTTTTATTATAGAAATATTTCTGCTTTCAAAGAAAATG
>JAZSCG010000223.1:0-3759 GCA_045602805.1 Feifaniaceae bacterium | reverse complement strand
TATGCCGTAGGGCATAAATATTCCCTGTGCAAAACCCTGACCCGCTTTGACAGATACCGTCTTTCCGCTTTTACCGTCATTTGTTATCTTTATAAACATATGACCTTCATTGTCGGAATAATAGTAATCGCTGTCTATGATACCGACAGTGTTGTCAAGCTGTAAGCGGAACTTAAATCCCAAACCGCTTCTCGGAAATATTGCAAGCATCCAGCCATCATCAATTCTCACCCGGATACCCGTGGGCACTTTCATACTATCACCCGGTGCAAGCTCAATGTCACAGGGAGCAAAAAAATCGTATCCCGCACTTCCCGTCGTTGCACGTACGGGGAGTTTTATTTCTTCGTATATTTTTTGTGTGTCAGCCTCACCGAAGGTATCCTTCCACGAGTCCTCAAACTGTTTATAACTTACCTTGTAAAACTGTGCTATTTTCTGCATATTACACCGTCCTTTTAACCTGCATAATGGAATGACCATTCGCCCGTCTGTTCATCAAGTTTAAATACCAGTTTGTCACTTGCATACATAACATGCAGATAGCCGTCATATACACCCTGTTCGATAAACGTGTTCGTCTCGTCCGCTATCATAACAGGCTCGGTTACCCACTTGATTGTACCTGTTGCCATATCTACGGCATATATATCCTGAGGTCTGTAAACACCGTTAATCATATTTGAGCCGTAGGCATAAATCGTATCATCCGTGATACCGAGAAGCGCACATCTGTCCATTATACGTGTAATCCTTTTGGTATTAAGGTCATAACATATAAGATGCGAAGGCATAACTTCTGAATCGGAATTCCACACGCTTGAAGTCAGATAAATCTTATTGTTGCAATCAGTGATAAAGGCATACTGCAGATTTCTCATGCCCTGCTCAATTATGTCAATCGTACCGTCCGAATTCATCGAGAAAAGCTGTGTATAATACGTAACAACTTCTGCGTCTTCTTCAAGTTCATTTTCGTCAACGTCAACAGATTCGTCCGGTTCCCCTCTGTTTATGGGCGCATCCGTAAGAATAGACTGCTCAGGTGATTCGAAGCACGCATAGTTAATCATATGGTCATCATTTACGAAAAGTGTTGTTTCTTCTATAATTCTCATCGAGCCATTACTGTAGTTACCCGTACGCTCAACTATTGGGTCGTCACCAATCTGATACCATATTCCTTCTGTACCCCATATAGCATAATCATATTCAAGACCTTTACACCAGCCTTCACTATCCGGATCGCCGTAAATATCACCGAATTTTGAGGGGTGGACATCAATATTCACCTTAAAATTGACTACCGCAGTACCGGTTTCAGCACTATCTACTTTTCCAACCGTTACGGAATTGATTTTATAATCCGTTATACTTGCATATCCCGGAGTGTTCATAAGACTTTTCAGCCTCATATCTATCATCATTCTGGGAGCATTGTCCTGAGAACCGTATACGGGCAGATTTGTGTTTGTGCTGTAAGGATAACAAAGATTTCCTCTTCTGACACCGTCATCATCAACCTTTATTTCTATTGTGGTTGCAACGCATCCCTGCTTAATATTTATATTGTCGGGATTATCAAGATAAACCTTGTTTCCGAGCTGTGTAACACCGACAAGCTGGTCATCTTCCCCGTACACCACAAGAACGGGGCTTGAATACTCTTTTGCACCGTTTTTTTCAAACATATACTGTTCATTTTCATCAAAGGCCTTATATGTGTCATCCTCATCACCGCCAAGCAGTAAAAAAGCAGTAACTGCGCCTATTATAAGTGCTGCACATACTACCGATATTATAATTATCTTTTTCTTTTTACTCATCGTGAACTCTCCGTAAAGTAATATTATAAGAGCTATCACAATAACCCTATATTGTGTTCGGGGTCTGTTAACAACATCTTATCTTTATGACATATATTTTATTATGTCAGATACATCAAGTCAAGTAAATAAATATGCGTAACACCTGTACAAAGGCAAGATTAATAAAAATTTTACTTTGTTTTTATATTTTTCTCTTGATTTTACGGATTAAATCGAGTATAATGTATCAGCGTAGTAAAATACGGGCCTTTAGCTCAGTTGGTTAGAGCTCCCGGCTCATAACCGGACGGTCCTGGGTTCGAGTCCCCGAAGGCCCACCAAAACAAAAAACACCCTTTTGGGTGTTTTTTTTGTTTTCTACGGGTCTGAGGCGACTCGAACCCTGAGAGGGCATTTGCCGTTAATAAAACGATTAAATATCGTATTTAGGGAAATGGTGTGCAGGCGGGTACCGAAAGGCAAAGCCTTTGGGTCGCCAAGCAGTCAAGATGCGTAGCAGCTGTGTCCCCGAAGGCCCACCAAAACAAAAAACACCCTTTTGGGTGTTTTTTTGTTTTCTACTGGTCTGAGGGGACTCGAAGCCTGAGAGGGCATTTGCCGTTAATAAAACGATTAAATATCGTTTTTAGGCAAATGGTGTGCAGGCGGGTACCGAAAGGCAAAGCCTTTGGGTCGCCAAGCAGTCAAGATGCGTAGCAGCTGTGTCCCCGAAGGCCCATCAAAAATCGACAAGATTCTCAAAATGAATCTTGTCGATTTTACTTTTTGCCTATTCACTCTTACCTAAATAATCTTGTCGATTTTGAAGTAATAAGTAATAGTGAATAAGGAAGAAGTAAGGTGCAAACACGCAAAAGCAAGTTTGATTAAAAAGGAGAATGTTAATGGATAGTCCTTTGCTTACAAAATCAAAACAGTTTGCATTAGATATAATTAAAGTTTGCAATAAAGTAAAAAGTGAGAAAAGATCAAGTGTACTTATAAATCAACTTATTCGTAGCGGAACAAGTATTGGTGCGAATATTGGCTTGAATTGCTTATAGAAAGCGGATATTATGACGATAAAACCATTCTTGGAAATTGCATTGAATTAAAGAAAATACTTATTTTGTCAATAAATACTGCGAAGAAAATCTCGCCGAGCTGATCACGCAGATGAATGCAGAAATCGCCACCGAAAAGGAAAGGTTAAGGGAAAATCAATCAATGTAAGAACGGCACGGGTTCTCCGTGCCGTTCTTGCTGTAATGTAAAACTGTTTATACTAAAGTACAGAGTTAATCCCAAGGCCAAATGCCATAAATCTTTTTATAACAATCAGCGCAGTATATTTTTCCATCGGGAGCTTTATATCCTTGACAATAAGCTCCACAACAAGAACATCGTGTATCACTCTTCATTTTTATACTCCTCCTATAGATTGTTATATTTATAATACAAGGATTTTCCTGCATTTTCAAGAAAATCCTTGTATAGGTGTCGAAATATTTGATAAGGCAGCATTATGCGATTTGTAAAGATGAAAGTAGATCAAATTTTGAGCCGCAGTAATCAAAGAAAAAGGAATTTTGTAGACCACATTTGATTATGTGATTTTCTCAAAAGCGGCGACCAAACACCTAAAAAGCATAAAAAATTGAGCGAAAGCGGAGGTAAAGCTCAAAATTCGGTCATTTTATGGTCGGAGTGCAGGGACTCGAACCCTGGGCCTCCTGCTCCCAAAGCAGGCGCGCTACCAACTGCGCAACACCCCGTTGTAATTATTCACTTTAAATAAATCGCAGTTGTTCGCGCGCTTCCTGTTGCAACTGAGGCTCTGTCATCGTTCGCAAAGCTCACTTTCCAATCGCCAAGTTGCTGCCACTCCTTTTTCCTCGCTTCATCTGCCACCGGCAGCGCTCGGAAACGTCCCCAACTGCGCAACACCCCG
>JAZSCG010000222.1:0-6475 GCA_045602805.1 Feifaniaceae bacterium | reverse complement strand
GGGTGTCTTTTTACGAGGGGGAAACTCTGCGCCTCTCAATTTTTCGACCGTTCCGAACGGTTGCGAAAAATCTTCGGTGCTCGAGACTACACAGTTCGCAAAACTTATCGCAGTTTTGCGACTGCTTCGACGAACCCTTTTGCCTACGGCAAAATGGGTTCAAACCCCTAGACCTCGCCAAATAAAAAAGACACCGCTAGGGTGTCTTTTTTATTTGGTGGAGGCGAGGGGAATCGAACCCCTGTCCGAAAAAGGATCCGCAGGACCTTCTACATGTTTATTTCTCCTACTGATTGTCCGCCGGTGCACGCCGAAGAACGGGCTTGCACTTTTGCAAGGTGATTATCCTTGGTGGGTTATCACCATCTCCCACTCAGGTGCACTGCTAAACGACGCCTGGTCTGCGGCCGCAGTACTCCGCAGGCAGACGGGTGCCTTTAATTAGGCAGCGTAAGCTAAATTATCGTTAGCGTTTAAATTTAAGTTTATGGTTTTAAGGAAGACCATACTTCCACATGCTTATCCGGTTTCACCGTCCCCGTCGAAACCTTTACGCCCCCGTATTTATTATTTGAAAAATTCTTTGGATGCTCTGTCTATATCACGCTTTGCCTGTCTTTCTGCGGCGGCATCACGCTTGTCGTACAGCTTTTTACCCTTACATACGCCGAGTTCAACCTTGACCTTCGAACCCGAAAAATACAGCGATAAGGGGATAAGCGTCATACCGTCAAGCCTGACCTTGTCAAAAAGACGCAATATCTCACGCTTGTGAAGCAGAAGCACCCTTTTACGAAGCGGGTCTTTATTAAATATGTTACCCTTTTCGTACGGACTTATATGCATTCCGTGAAGAATTACCTGACCGTTTTCTATCATACAATACGAGTCCTTGAGGTTTACCTGCCCGAGACGGATACTCTTGACTTCAGTACCCGAAAGGGAAATACCTGCTTCAAGGGATTCTGTGACAAAATAGTCGTGGTACGCCTTTTTATTTGCGGCGATTTGACGTATCTTGTTGTCTGCTGCCATAGACGCACCTCCTTCTCGTCATTACATTATATAATCTGAATTATTGTTTGTCTATATTTCTTGCAATATTGTAATATAAATGTTAAAATCGTTAGTATCAGGCAATCCTGATTTCAACTGCGGCAGACCGCTATGGCCTGCCGCTATATAAAAAGCCGCAGATGCAAAGGTCTTGGCAAGGGTCGGGAGACATCGGCATAACAAAATCAAACAACATATGGTTTTAAAAGGCAATTTTTTCGTAATATTTCGTTAAAATGCTCGTAAATACACAAAGTATTTACTGCCCTTTTGCCTTATCTTCCAAAAAAATTGCTCTTTTAAAACTCTTCGACTATTAGTAGAGCATATGCGTTTGATTTTGTTCTGCCGCAACATCTGCGTCTCACATTATATACTATGAAAATAATCTATAAATGACACAGGGGGATTATATGCTTAAAATAGCACCGTCACTTTTAGCAGCAAATTTTGCAAATCTTGAAACCGACGTAAGAAATGTGGAAAAAGCAGGGGCAGACTGGCTTCATCTTGACGTGATGGACGGTCATTTCGTACCCAACATTTCATTCGGTTCATCCGTGATAAAGGCACTCCGCAAGCACACTTCACTCGTTTTTGACACACATCTGATGATGTCACGTCCGCTTGGCTTTATTGACGAATTTGTAGATGCAGGCAGTGAATATATCACGTTTCACATTGAATGTGATGACGATGCAGAGGCAATAATAAATGCCATTCACGAAAAAGGCGTAAAAGCAGGGGTTTCAATAAAACCGGGCACGTCCGTCGATGCGATAAAACATATACTTGACAAGGTTGAACTCATACTTGTTATGAGTGTTGAGCCGGGCTTTGGCGGTCAGAAGTTTATGCCTTCTGCGGTTGACAAGATTGATGCACTTGCAAAACTTCGTGAGGAAAACGGTTATTCATATCTCATAAGTGTTGACGGCGGAATAAACGGCGAGACGGCAAGGCTTATAGAAAATGCCGACGTTGCAGTTGCAGGAAGCAGTGTTTTCGGCAAGGCAGACTTTGTTAAAGCAGTCGCTGACATCAGGGGGGAATAATGGAACTTGAGTTTACCAAGATGCACGGTGCCGGCAACGACTACGTGTACGTTGACTGTTTTAAGTATAAGATAGATGAGCCTGAAAAACTGTCGGTTATTGTAAGTGACAGGCATAAGGGCATCGGGGCTGACGGTCTTATTCTCGTGGCACCGAGTGATACGTGTGATGTTCGTATGATAATGTATAATGCGGACGGAAGCAGGGGCAAAATGTGCGGAAACGGAAGTCGCTGTGTTGCAAAATTTGCATACGACAGAGGCTATGTCAAAAATAAAGAACTCACTCTTGAAACGGATGCAGGCGTTAAATACATCACGTTGCATACGGGGGAGGACGGTAAGGCACACTCTGCGACGGTGGATATGGGAAAGCCGATAACTGAGGCGTCGAAAGTTCCCGTTATAACCGATAAAAAAGAACTCGTGCTTGAAAAGGTTACAATCGGCGGCACAGAGAGGGAGATAACCTGTGTGTCAATGGGCAATCCCCACTGCGTTGTGTTTACGGATGAAGACGTGAAAAATATGGAACTTGAAAAAATAGGTCCCGTATTTGAAAATGCACCGATTTTTCCTGAAAGGGTAAATACCGAATTCGTAAATGTTATTTCCTCAACCGAGCTTGATATGCGCGTATGGGAGAGAGGCAGCGGTGAAACGTTTGCCTGCGGAACGGGTGCGTGTGCAACAGCGGTAGCGGCGATAATGGCGGGACATTGCAAGAAAAATACAGACATCACCGTGCACATGAAGGGCGGAGATCTTGTGTTAAGGCAGACTGATGACGGTGTTGTATTTATGACGGGAAATGCAGTCGAAGTATTTAACGGCAATATGAAAGTGATTTAACAGATGGCAAAAGGTGAAGAAAAGACAAATGTGATGCGTATTCTCGACAAGGAAAAGGTCGAATACGCATATCATACATACGACCATGATGACGGTTTGATAGACGGCATTTCAATAGCGCAGAAGATAGGTAAGCCTTTTGAAATGGTTTACAAGACACTCGTAACCAAGGGCAAGGCAAGCCATTTTGTTTTCGTAGTACCCGTAGCGTGTGAACTCGATTTAAAAAAGGCGGCTCGCTCGGTCGGTGAAAAGGCGGTTGAAATGATAAAGGTTGCCGACATCAATAAGGTGACGGGGTATATCAGAGGCGGCTGCTCACCGATTGGGATGAAAAAGGCTTTTGTGACCGTTTATGATAAATCGGCAGAAGCACTCCCCACAATCACGGTTAGTGCAGGCAGGATAGGAAGCCAGATAGAACTCTCACCGCAGGTTCTTGCAAAGCTGACGAGAGGCACTTTTCAAGACATAATAAAATAAAAAATCACCTCTATGCATATAATGTGCACAGAGGTGATTTTTTTGTGCGGAATAGCAGGATTTCTTAGTTTTAAGGAGGATATGCGTGGTTTTGCAGACAGACTTACGGCTATGCAAAGCACGCTCAAAAGACGAGGTCCTGACCAGAAGGGTCAGTATCTTGATGAAAGGGTAGGTCTTGCACACAGACGTCTTGCGGTTATAGATGTTGAAAATGGCAGACAGCCCATGACATACGGCAGATACACGATAGTCTACAACGGTGAGTTGTACAATACGGCAGAACTGCGGTACAGACTGCGTGAGTGCGGACATACCTTTTATACGACGAGTGATACCGAGGTGGTGCTCAAAGCATATATTGAATGGCAAGGCGATTGCCTTTACATGCTTAACGGTATATTTGCGTTTGCAATCTGGGACAATTACAGAAAGAGACTATTTCTTGCCCGTGACAGAATGGGTGTAAAACCGCTGTTTTATTCATATAAAAACGGCATTTTCGTTTTTGGCTCCGAAATAAAAACGCTTCTTACATCGGGCTTTGTAAAACCTGTGATAGACACAAACGGCGTGGCTGAGCTTATGCTTATCGGTCCGGGCAGGAGTGGGGGCAGCGGTGTATTTCGTGATATCGAGGAAGTAAAACCCGGTTATTGTATTGAAATGAGCGAGGACGGACTTTTGACAAAACGGTATTGGAAACTTCTTGACGCCCCACACAAAGAAAGTGCCGAGGAAACGGCAGAGCACGTGAGATATCTTGTTACCGATTCGATAAAAAGACAGCTTGTGTCCGACGTGCCGATAGGCACCTTTCTGTCGGGCGGGCTTGACTCGAGTATAATATCATCCGTTGCATCGAAAGAGATACAAAATCTGAAAACCTTTTCAGTAACCTATAAAGACCAGAAAGAGCATTTTAAAGCAGGCAAATTTCAGCCGACTACCGACGACGATTATATAGGGATTATGCAAAAATACATAGGCGCAGATTGTAAAGTGATAACGCTTGACACACCTGCACTTGTGGATGGACTCTACGAGGCGGTCGAGGCACGTGACCTGCCTGGCATGGCTGATGTGGATTCTTCGCTTTTGCAGTTCTGTAAGGAAATTAAAAAGGATGTGACCGTTGCACTTTCGGGAGAATGTGCCGACGAGATATTCGGGGGCTACCCCTGGTACCGTGACAAAGAAATACGAGAGCGTTACGGCTTCCCGTGGGCGCAGACCACCGATTACAGAGCAGGTTTTATAAGTGATGAATTTAAAATAAATGCATCGGAATATGTTGCGGCAAAATACGAAAGCACAATTTCGGACACCGACAAAATGGAGGGGATATCGCCTCTTGAAAGTCGGATGAAAGAGATGATGAGGCTCAATATCGACTGGTTTATGCAGACTCTTCTCGACCGCAAGGACAGAATGAGCATGTACAGCGGTCTTGAAGTGCGTGTGCCCTTCTGCGACCACCGTATAGTAGAATACCTTTACACCGTTCCGTGGGAGATAAAAGAGTATATGGGACGTGAAAAGGGTATACTTCGTGAGGCGATGAAGGATTATTTACCCGATGAGGTGCTTTACAGGAAAAAGAGTCCCTATCCCAAAACCCACAATCCATCTTACAGAGATGCGGTGTCAAAGAAGCTTTTTGAACTTCTTTTGAAAAAAGATGCACGCATTTTTGACATAGTGAAAAGAGAAAAACTTGAAAAATTGCTTGCTGATGACAGTCTTACTCCGTGGTACGGTCAGCTTATGACAACACCGCAGACAATGGCATATATGCTACAGCTTGAATGCTTTCTCAATCTTTATAAAGTGGAAATAATAAAATAAAAAAAGGTCGTGTTCGTTTGTCGGACACGGCCTTTTTAATAAAAAACCTTTTTTGTGGGTATGATGTAGATAAAGGAGTTGATTTTAGTGAAAAACAGATTTATTGCAGTAATGCTTACGGGCGTTATGCTTCTTACTTTTTTCGGATGCGGAAAGAAAAATAACGGGCCTTCCGTCTACTTTCTGAATTTTAAACCCGAAAGTGCAGCGGCGTATGAAAAAATAGCAAAAGAATATGAAAAAGAAACGGGAGTCAGAGTAAAAGTAATGACTGCCTCATCGGGAGAATATGAATCTACGTTAAAAGCTGAAATGTCAAAAAGTGACGTACCTACAATATTTCAGTTAAACGGTCCCGTGGGGTATACGACTTGGGAGGATTACTGTTACGATTTATCGGGCACCGCACTTTACGGCTACCTTTCGGACAAGAGTCTTGCCATACAAAAGGACGGCGGTGTATACGGTATACCCTATGTTGTTGAGGGCTACGGAATTATCTATAACAGTGCGATAACGGATAAATATTTTGCTCTTGACGGTGCAAAATTTGCATCTATGGAGGAAATTGACAGCTTTGATAAACTCTCGGCACTTGTTACGGATATGACGGCAAAAAAAGATGCGCTTGGTATTGAGGGTGTATTTGCATCAACTTCGCTTGCGGCAGGCAATCAGTGGAGGTGGCAGACACATCTGCTCAACGTACCGCTTTATTACGAGTTTGCGACAGAAGGTGACAACACAACACTTGAGGCGCTTGATGCAAATGAAATAGAATTTAAGTACGAAGAAAATTTCAAAAATATTTTTGACCTTTATATAAATAATTCTGTTACACAGCCGCAGCTTCTCGGCTCAAAATCGGTTGATGACTCTATGGCTGAATTTGCACTCGGCCGCTGTGCGATGGTGCAAAACGGTAACTGGGCGTGGAGTCAGATATCAGGTGTGTCGGGCAATACCGTAGCTGAGGAAGACATAAAAATGCTTCCTATATACACGGGAATACCGGGTGAAGAACATCAGGGACTTTGTGTAGGTACCGAGAGTTATATTGCGGTAAATGCAAAGGCTGAGCAGAAGGATATAGATGCCTCTGTCGCATTTCTTGAATGGCTATTCTCAAGCGAAACAGGCAAGTCGTATGTTACAAATGAACTTGGCTTCATTTCACCCTTT
>JAZSCG010000221.1:0-1970 GCA_045602805.1 Feifaniaceae bacterium | reverse complement strand
TGCCATAAGAAGATCTTTTACGGTGCATACACCCAAAAGTTCACGGCTTTTCGTCACGACGTAGCAGGTGTAAACCGTCTCCCTGTCGTTACCCGTTTTTCTGATGTGCGAAATGGCGTCACCCACCGTCATATCGGGACGCAGATTGACAAATTCCGCAGTCATAATACTGCCGGCGGAATTTTCAGGGTAATTGAGAAACTGATTTATCAGCTTTCGTGTGTCGGGTGCGGCATTTTTAAGCACCCTTTTTACCACCGATGCAGGCAATTCTTCAAGCATATCAACCGCATCGTCTATGTACAGTTCTTCTATAATAACGGCAAGTTCCTTATCCGTTATCGCATCAATGATTATCTGCTGCTTATCGGGCTCGAGAAATGCAAAAACCTCGTTTGCAAGGTCTTTGGGAAGCATTCTGAAAACGAGCAGAACGTTTTCGCGTGAAATCTGCTCAAAAAAGTCCGCTATGTCGGCAGGAAGAAGGTCCGTCAGCTTTGCCTTGACGAGTGCCATTTTTTTATCCGAAAGAAGAAGTGAAAGTTCTTCGTAAAGTTCGTTTAAGTTCATTGGTATCACCTCTTACTTACATAATACACCCCAACACTTATTTTTGACAACTATTACGCAAAATATAATGATTTTTGCGCTCGGATATTATATAATATACTTAGGAGGTGCTTTGCATGAAACTTACTTTTGTTGGCGCTGCGCATGAGGTAACGGGAAGCTGTACGGTGCTTGAACTCGGCGGTGCGTTTTATCTTATAGACAGAGGTATGGAGCAGGGCAAGGATATATTTGAAAATATCCCGCTGCCTGTGCCTGCCTCATCGATTGAAGCGGTGTTTCTTACACATGCGCATATTGACCATTCGGGACTTTTGCCGAAACTTTTCCGTGACGGCTTCAAGGGAAAGATATATTCTACCGAGGTTACGGCAGACCTGTGCGAAATAATGCTGCGTGATGCCGCTCACATACACGAAAGTGAGGCGCAGTGGAAGACGAAAAAGGCGCTTCGTAACGGTGAAGAGGGCGTTGAGCCTCTTTATGACTTAAACGATGCCGAAGGCACACTTCGTCTTTTCATACGCTGTTCATACGGCAAACGGTATGATGTTTCGGAGAATTTGTCAATTCGTTTTACGGATATCGGACATCTGCTCGGCTCTGCATGCATTGAAATGTGGATGAGTGAAAACGGCGTCTCTAAAAAAATAGTGTTCAGCGGTGACGTGGGAAATATAAATCAACCTCTTATCAAAGACCCGCAGAGCGTCAGTGAGACCGATTATCTTGTTATTGAGTCGACATACGGCGACCGCAATCATGAAAAGCCGGGGGATACCGTAAGTGATCTTGCACAGTATATAAACCGTGCTTTTGAAAGAGGCGGAAGCGTTATTATACCGTCGTTTGCGGTAGGCAGAACGCAGGAGATGCTCTATGCTATCCGTGAGATAAAGCAGAGGGGGCTTCTTGACAAATACGGCAATTTCCCCGTCTACGTCGACAGCCCGATGGCTGTTCAGGCAACGCAGATATTTCTGCAGTGTGACCTGTCCTGCTTTGATGAAGAAACGTCAGCACTTCTCAAACAGGGTATAAACCCGATATGGTTTGAGGGGCTTACTCTTTCTGTTACATCGGATGAGTCAAAGGAGATAAACTTTGATGAAAGACCGAAAATTATAATTTCCGCAAGCGGAATGTGTGAGGCGGGACGAATCAGACATCACTTAAAGCATAATCTGTGGAAGAGTGAAAATCTCATACTTTTTGTGGGATATCAGGCTCAGGGTTCACTCGGCAGACGAATTCTTGAGGGTGCTACAACCGTAAAACTGTTTGAGGAGGATATTGCAGTCAAGGCGGAAATATGCTCACTTCACGGAACGAGCGGTCACGCCGATATGAACGGCCTTCTGAATTGGTTTGATGCTTTTGAAAAGAAACCGCATACCGTG
>JAZSCG010000220.1:0-2058 GCA_045602805.1 Feifaniaceae bacterium | reverse complement strand
GTTTTTACCGAATTTATTTACAAGCACATCCTTGCTTGCAAGTGCAAGATTACCTATCGTAAATATACCCATTTCACTAAGTTTTCTCTTAGTTGCCCGTCCAACAAAAAGAAGTTCTTCAACAGGAAGCGGCCACACCTTGTTTCTATAGTTATCCCTGTTTATAACCGTGACTGCATCGGGCTTTTTCATATCACTGCCAAGCTTTGCAAACACCTTATTGAAAGAAACGCCTACAGATACGGTAAGCCCGATTTCACTTTTCATATCCCGTCTTACTGACTGAGCTATGTCTTCTGCGGATAAATCTGACCCGCTGACATCAAGCCAACATTCATCCGGACCAAACGCCTCTACCAAATCAGTATAGCGTTCATATATACAGCGTGCCAGAACCGAAAATTTCTGATATTTTTCAAAGTCGGGGGGAAGTATTTTTATATCAGGACACTTGATTTTTGCCTCCCATATGGTATCACCCGTCTTAACACCACAAGCCTTTGCCTCTTCACTTTTTGCAAGAACTATCCCTTTTCTGTCCTCTTCCCTGCCTGCTACCGCTATAGCCTTACCTGCAAGTTCGGGATGATATAGTTTTTCCACAGATGCATAGAAATTATTTAAATCGCAGTGCAGTATACTCCTGTCCACCTTATTCACCTCAATATTATTATATAACAAAACATTTGTTCTGTAAATAGTTAAATTTTTGTTAATGCCGTAATTATTTATTGATTTTATACAGTTAACTGATATATACTATTTAATATTATTTTTAAGACTATGAGGAATTATGAACAGAGTTACCTGCGAAACAGCAAAGAAAAACAATACATACGACATAACTATCGGAAACAATCTGCTTAAGTATGCAGAAACATATATCAGCCGTTTCATTAAAGGCAAAAAAGTTGCAATCATAACCGACAGTAACGTTGCCCCTCTTTATACAGACACACTTAAAGAAGCTTTGGCTGCATACCAAGTATTTACTTTTGTCTTCCCTGCCGGAGAAGCTTCAAAAAACTTTTCAACAATTAATTCGATATACAGTTTTCTCTGTGAGAATGACTTTACAAGAGAGGACACACTTATCGCTTTAGGCGGCGGTGTAACGGGTGATATGTGCGGATTTGCTGCCGCAACTTATCTCAGAGGTGTTCCTTTTATACAAATTCCCACCACACTTCTTTCGGACGTAGACTCTTCCGTAGGCGGTAAAACCGGCTATGACCTGCCCTGCGGCAAGAACTTAATAGGTGCATTCTATCAGCCGAAAGCCGTTCTTATTGATACAGACCTTTTATCAACCTTAAAGCCTGAAACCGTATCTGACGGTATGGCTGAAGTTATCAAAACTGCTCTTCTTTCAGATAAAGATATGTTTGATCTGATATCCGAAAAGCAACTTGACCTCACGGAAATGATAACACGCTGTGTACATTTCAAAAGTACGATAGTTCAGGCAGACGAGCTTGACAGCGGTATACGAGGTATTCTCAATCTCGGACACACTTTCGGACATGCCATAGAAAAGCTCGGCAGTTACAAAACTTATTCACACGGACAAGGGGTTGCCATAGGCACTGTCATTGCCTGCAAAATCGGCGAGATGCTTGGTCTTACAAAAAAGGGCATTTCAGACCTTGCAAAAAATACCTTTGAAGCATACGGTCTGCCCACTGTCCCGCCTTATTCGGCACAGGAGATATTCGGTGCACTCAAAAATGATAAAAAGGCAAATTCAAGTGGTATAAAACTTGTTTTGCTAAGTGATATAGGGTCCGCTTTTCTGCACCAGACGGATTTTGATACACTCGAAAAATTACTTGCAGAGGTCATATGACAGTAAAGGAGTTAGTTTATGGGTTCTACATTCGGTACTTGTTGTAAAATTTCAATATTCGGCGAATCCCACGGAAACGCAATAGGCGTTACGATAGACGGCTTTCCTGCCGGCATTAATTTTGATGAAGAATTTATCAAATCAGAAATGGCAAGACGTGCTCCTTCATCAAATGTCTTTTCCACGTCAAGAAAAGAAGCGGATGAATTTGA
>JAZSCG010000219.1:0-1958 GCA_045602805.1 Feifaniaceae bacterium | reverse complement strand
ACAAGACCTTTTTCAACAAAAGGAGCAAGTTTTTCTCCGAAAAGCTTTTCAAAGTCATATCCACGGAAACGGGTATTGAATTCGGTTACGTTTATTCCGCTGTTGGTACGAAGCTTGAGCATAACGTAGTCACCGACACATTCGTTAATGGGTGCATCGTATTCTTCGCAGAGCAGACCTTCGTCACTTCCGCCAAGAACACAGTCACAGTATGTTTTTATGTCACGAACGAATGTGAAACGGCTGTTTCCGTAATGCGACGCCGCCGCAGCGCCAAGTCCCAGATATTCTTCGCAGTTCCAATATTTCAGATTGTGGCGACACTCATATGAGTCCTTTGCAAAATTTGAAATTTCATACTGGTGAAAACCGTGTTTTCGGAGAAAGTCTATCGCACCGAAGTACATGTCTATTTCACTGTCTTCGTCGGGAAGATCAAGCATATCTTTTACTTCGTAAAAAGGAGTATTTTCCTCTATTTTCAGCGAATAAAGCGATATGTGATTTACATCAAGGGCCACGAATTTTTCAAGAGTGTCAAAAAACACCTCTTTACTCTGCCCGGGCAAAGCGTACATACAGTCAACGCTGATGTTACGGAACTTCAGTTTTCTTGCCGTTTCAACGGTTGAAACCGCATCCTCCCATGTGTGAAGCCTGCCGAGAGTCTTTAAAATTTCGTTATCCGCACTTTGTACACCTATGCTCAGCCTGTTTACCCCTTGCTTTTTAAGGGCTTTTAACATCTTTTTTGAGGCTGATACGGGGTTTACCTCGCAGGTAATCTCTGCATCTTCTGAAACGTTAAAGTTCTTTCTCAGAGCCGAAAATAAGCGTTTTATCTGCTTCTTTTTGAGAATTGATGGTGTTCCGCCGCCGATATATACGGTATCGACGAGGTATCTGTCTGCCGCACCCGAATAATCCTCGAATTGCTTTATGAGTGCATCTATATAACGGTCACTCTGTTTTATATCGCATACCGAATAAAAGTCGCAGTAGTTGCATTTTCGCTGACAGAACGGTATATGTATATAAATTCCGAGCGGTTTTATTTTAGCAGGCGGTCTGAAATATACCGTAGGCTGCCTGCTTTCTTTTCTTTTGAAATTACTCATCGAGTTTGAGCACCGACATAAACGCCTCCTGCGGAACGTCGACCGTTCCGAGCTGGCGCATACGCTTTTTGCCTTCCTTTTGTTTTTCAAGCAGTTTCTTTTTACGTGTTATGTCACCGCCGTAACATTTTGCAAGCACATCCTTACGCATTGCCTTGACAGTCTCACGTGCAATTATTTTACCGCCGACAGCCGCCTGAATGGGTATTTCAAAAAGCTGTCTCGGGATATTTTCCTTAAGTTTTTCGGCAATACGGCGTCCTCTCGTATACGCCTTTTCCGAATGTACTATAAATGAAAGTGCATCGACGATGTCACCGTTTAAGAGGATATCGAGTTTTACAAGCTCACTCTTCTGATAATCAGCAAATTCGTAGTCGAGGGAAGCATATCCTCTCGTACGGGATTTGAGTGCATCAAAAAAGTCGTAAATAATCTCATTGAGAGGCATATCGTAATGAAGCGTAACTCTCGTCTGGTCGAGATACTGCATATCCTTGAAAGTGCCACGTCTCTCCTGACAAAGTTCCATTATACTGCCCACATAGTCTTTGGGTGTAATGATATCCGCCTTTACAATAGGCTCGTAAGCGGCCTCTATGTTTGCCGCAGAGGGATAGTTGGTCGGGTTGTCACAGAATATCGTCTCACCGTTTGTAAGTTTGATTTTATACACAACGCTGGGCGCAGTTGTGATAAGGTCGAGATTAAATTCTCTCTCCAGACGCTCCTGAATAATTTCCATATGAAGCAGCCCCAAAAATCCGCAACGGAAGCCAAAGCCGAGCGCAATAGATGTCTCAGGTTCAAAGGAAAGAGCAGCGTCGTTCAAAAGAAGCT
>JAZSCG010000218.1:0-8414 GCA_045602805.1 Feifaniaceae bacterium | reverse complement strand
AGATACTGCATATCCTTGAAAGTGCCACGTCTCTCCTGACAAAGTTCCATTATGCTGCCGACGTAGTCTTTGGGTGTAATGATATCTGCCTTTACAATAGGCTCGTACGCCTCGTCAATATTAGCGGCAGAGGGATAGTTGGTCGGGTTGTCACAGAATATCGTTTCGCCGTTTGTAAGTTTGATTTTATACACAACGCTGGGTGCGGTCGTTATAAGGTCGAGATTAAATTCTCTCTCCAGACGCTCCTGAATAATTTCCATATGAAGCAGACCTAAAAATCCGCAACGGAAGCCAAAGCCGAGCGCAATAGATGTCTCAGGTTCAAAGGAAAGAGCAGCATCGTTTAAAAGAAGCTTGTCAAGCGCATCACGCAGGTCGTTGTATTTTGAACCGTCCGCAGGATATATACCGCAGAAAACCATCGGACGAACGGCTTTGTAACCGGGAAGTGCCTCTGCAGTCGGCCTGTCCGTTCTCGTCACGGTATCACCCACACGGGTATCGCTGACGTTCTTTATACTTGCCGTGATGAAGCCTACTTCGCCCGCAGACAGCCTTTCGGCAGATTCCATATGCCTTGCACGCAGATAACCCACGTCAACAACCTGGAATTCTGCGCCCGTTGCCATCATTTTTATGGTATCACCCGCTCTTAACTGACCGTCAAACACACGGACGTATACTATAACGCCCTTGTAGGCATCGTAGTACGAGTCGAATATAAGTGCTTTAAAAGGTGCGTTTTCATCACCCTGCGGTGCGGGAATATCCGATATGATTTTATCTAAAACCGCAGGTATGTTGAGACCCATTTTTGCAGATATCTGCGGTGCATCCTGTGCGGGAATACCGATGATATCCTCGATTTCACCGATGACACGCTGAGGGTCAGCGGCAGGTAAATCAATTTTATTTATTACGGGGACAATTTCAAGATTGTCCTCAATTGCAAGATAGGTGTTTGCAAGCGTCTGCGCTTCGATACCCTGTGCGGCATCGACGATAAGTATCGCACCCTCGCAGGCGGCAAGACTTCTGGACACCTCGTAGTTAAAGTCGACGTGTCCGGGGGTATCTATTAAATTAAGCTCGTATTTCTCACCGTCGGGTGCCGTGTAATCAAGCTTTACGGCACGTGCCTTTATGGTTATACCCCTCTCTCTTTCGAGATCCATATTGTCGAGAAGCTGTTCCTCCATATCACGTTTTGCAACGTTTTCGGTCAGCTCAAGCAACCTGTCGGCAAGGGTTGACTTGCCGTGGTCAATATGAGCAATTATTGAAAAATTTCTGATATGACTGCGATCCACTTACATTACCTCATAAACTTATTGTTACAAAAGTATATCATAACATAAGTGATAATTCAACGAAAAAACTGCGTACAAGTTCCGGAAGCGAGAAAAGTGTAAGAAATTCTTTTACGAAATTCACCGATATGCTTCTGAAAAGCACAAAACAGGGACTGTCAAGTGCATTGATGAAACGCCATACACCTCCAAAAAAACTCTTTACACCCTGAAAAAATGCAGATGAAGGAGAGAAAAAACCGCTCTCGCCGATTAATGCGGCGGAATTTCTGTCAACGGTAACTATTGCAATGAGAAAAGCAAACAGAGCTGTGGTAAGAATGAAAACTGTAAAAAAAGACAATGAATTCTGTTTTATTTTAATCACCTCTTTTTTATTGTTGCCACATTGTGATACAATAAAGCAAAGAGGTGAGAAAATGGGCACGATAGCAGAAAAATATGCCAAAAATAACGATGAAAAACAACTCCTTGAACGTATATACGACCTTGCACAGCGTGTGAGTGAAAGAGGTGTCTATGCTTTTTCGGATTTTCTCACACCTGCCCAGCAGGCTCTGATTGCAAAGGCAACTGAACTTACACGTCTTTGTGATATAACTTTTGACGGTGGCTACGAGGGTGCATTACGTAAGGTTGCGGTATTAAGACCGAAGGACTGTTATTATGAACAAGAACCGCCCATAGAGATACTCACCGTAAAATGCGGGTGGGGGAGTCCTTCAAACCGTGATTTGCTCGGTGCAATAATGGCACTCGGCATTAAAAGAACGGTGCTCGGCGATATTGCGGACAGTGCAGTACCGCCGTTTATAGTGTGCCACTCCAAAATGGCACAGTATCTCATAGATGAGCTCAAAAGTGCGGGAAGATGTTCGCTTGAACTTGAAAGGGGATGGGTTGGCTTCCTGCCCGAAGCAAACTATGAGAAAATAACCGCCACAGTAGCTTCAACGAGGCTTGATTGCGTGGTTGCAGAGGCATTTTCGCTTTCCCGTACCGCCTCCGCAAAGCTTATAAAAGGAGAAAAGGTTGCCTTAAACTATCTGACTGCAGACAGCGTTTCCGTTGAGGTTAAAGAGGGGGATATCATATCTGCGAGAGGCTTTGGAAAGGCAGAAATTGCGCTGGCAGGCGGGCAGAGCAGAAAAGGACGCACCTTTCTGGAAATAAAAAGATTCAAATAATCAAAAAAAGTGCTTGAACTTGGCGCTTTAAATGGGTATAATGGAAAAAATACATTTTTATCTTAATGGGAGTGAAATTATGGGATTTACAGAAGATAAGTTTGTAGGAGAAGGTCTTACTTTTGACGACCTTTTGCTTGTACCGGCAAAAAGTGATGTTCTTCCGGCAGATGTAGACGTATCAACACGCCTTACAAACAAAATTAAACTCAATGTGCCGATAATGTCGGCGGCTATGGACTCTGTAACCGAGTCTAAAATGGCGATAGCTATTGCCCGTGAAGGCGGTATCGGCGTTATTCATAAGAATATGTCAATCGAAGATCAGGCAATCGAAGTGGACAAGGTTAAAAGAAGTGAAAACGGTGTCATCACCGATCCTTTCTTCCTTGCACCCGAAAATTCTGTTGACGATGCGGATAAGCTTATGGGTAAATACAGAATTTCCGGTGTTCCGATATGTGATGAAGACGGTAAGCTTGTGGGTATTCTCACAAACCGTGACCTGCGTTTCATCAGGGATTATTCGATACAGATAAAAGAAGTTATGACAAAGGAAAATCTTGTCACTGCACCCGTAGGTACTACGCTTGAAGAAGCGCAGGATATCCTTTGCAAGCATAAGATAGAAAAGCTTCCCATCGTTGATGCTGATATGAAACTCAAGGGTCTTATCACCATCAAGGATATTGAAAAGTCACAGAAATACCCCAACTCTGCAAGAGATGCGCAGGGCAGACTTCTCTGTGCTGCCGCAATAGGCGTTACTGCCGATGTTCTTGACAGAGCAAAGGCTCTTGTTGAAGCAGGTGCGGACGTGCTTGTTCTTGACTCTGCTCACGGTCATTCACAGAACATTATGAAAACTCTTAAAATGGTTAAGGAAGCTTATCCTGATACTCCTGTTATTGCAGGTAATATTGCAACAGCAGCAGCAGCTGAAGACTTAATTGCAGCAGGTGCAGATGCTATCAAGGTTGGTATCGGTCCCGGATCGATTTGTACAACCCGTGTCGTTGCAGGTATAGGCGTTCCGCAGATAACTGCAGTATATGATGTTGCACAGGTTGCAAAGAAATATAACATTCCCGTTATCGCAGACGGCGGTATAAAATACGGCGGTGATATTGCGAAGGCAATAGCTGCCGGTGCAGATACAATTATGCTCGGAAGTCTGCTTGCAGGCTGTGAGGAAAGCCCCGGTGAAAACGAAATCTATCAGGGCAGACAGTTCAAGGTATACAGAGGTATGGGAAGTCTTGCGGCAATGGCAAAAGGCAGTAAGGACAGGTATTTCCAGAGCAAAACATCAAACAATAAAAAGCTTGTTCCCGAAGGCGTTGAAGGTCGTGTTCCTTATAAGGGAGCAGTGTCGGATACTATATTCCAGCTTCTCGGCGGTCTTCGTTCAGGTATGGGTTACTGCGGTGCTCACAACATTCAGGAACTTAAGGATAACGGCAAATTTGTAAGAATTACAGGTGCCGGTCTTAAGGAAAGTCACCCCCACGATATTTACATCACAAAAGAAGCACCCAACTACTCAACACAGATATAGAATAGTTAAAAAATCACAAATCCCGCACATTGCGTGTTATTCTTAGGGATAACACGCATCGATATAAATCTCTGCGAGATTTTCGATATGTCATAAATGACTCGATATGTGCTGTCGCACTCGATATGTTGCCTTACGGCAACGAGATTTATATCATATCGAGTTTTGAATTAAATGAAAAACATATCGATTTTACGAAGTAAAAATATCGAGCAAACAAAGTTTGCATATCGACAGGAAAAATAAGAACCGAAATAGAAAAATGATTTTGTTTTACTCTTCCTCTTTTTCTGATTGTTATTGGGTTTGCTTTGTTGTTCGACTACTCAACACAGATATAGAATAGTTCAAAAATCACAAATCCCGCACTTCGAGTGCGGGATTTTTTTTAAAAAAAGCAGTAAAATTTTCTTGACACGCTTGTCTGCTTATGATATATTACTATACTGCACCTACATGCGCGTATTATATTATTTATTTAATATATATTTGTCCGTAAGGACTGACAAAATTTTTAGGATGGAGTGATTTAAGCCTATGGCGAAAAATGTAATGCTTTCAACGGATGTTGGATACGCAACAAAACCGAAAGCAGACTTCGCTGCCGTTGAAAAAGAACTCGGTGTAAAGAAAAAAGTTCAGGGTACGAATGAACGTCTTGACTTTTCAAGAATACCCGAGAAACTTCAGATGCCTAACCTGATAGACATCCAGAAGTCATCTTACAAATGGTTTGTCGAAGAAGGTATCAAGGAGGTCTTTGAGGACCTTACATCCATCACAGATTATTCACAGAATCTTGTGCTTCAGTTCCTCGATTATCATTTTGAAGACGAAACAAAGTATTCGATAACTGAATGTAAAATCAGAGATGCGACATATGCCCGTCCTCTCAAGGTCAAGGTAAGACTCATCAACAACGAAACGGGTGAGGTTAAGGACCAGGAACTCTTTATGGGTGATTTCCCGCTTATGACGGACAGCGGTACATTCATAATCAACGGTGCAGAGCGTGTTGTTGTTTCACAGCTCGTTCGTTCACCGGGTATGTACTTTGACAAGACGACGGACAAGCAGGCTATTGACCTCTTTACCACGCAGATAATTCCTAACAGAGGTGCGTGGATAGAGTATGAGACCGATACGAACAATGTGTTCTGGGCAAGGATAGACAAGACGAGAAAAATTCCCGTTACTACACTTCTCAGGGCGCTTACTCCCGAAGCAGGTACAGATGAGCAGATTAAGGAGATATTCGGCGAAGACGAAATGCTTCTTGCTACTCTTGAAAAGGATCCTGCAAACAGTACGGATTCGGCTCTCATTGAGCTTTATAAGAAACTTCGTCCGGGCGAACCGCCTACGGTTGAAAGTGCACAGACTCTGGTCGGCAATCTGTTCTTTGATCCGCACAGATACGATCTTTCAAAGGTCGGCCGTTTCAAGTATGACAAGAAGATGGCTCTCGGGGAGAGAATCAAATTCAGAAAGCTTGCAGAACCCGTAGTTGCACCTCTCACAGGTGAAATCATTGCCGATGCCGGTGAACGTATCACAGCCGACAAGGCACTTGAAATAGAAAACTGCGGTGCAAACGTTGTATATCTTGACGTTGACGGTCATAAAGTCAAAGTGTTCTCAAACGGAACGGTTGATATAAAGAACTTCGTTAACTTTGACGCTGCTGAGGTTCTCGGAATCAAGGAAAAAGTCAATTTCAAGGTTCTTTCTGAAATACTTGCAAAATGCGATAACGATGAAGATATAATCGCTGCCTGCCGTGAACGCAGTGCACAGCTTGTTGCAAACACGATAACGGTTGACGACGTGTTCGCTTCCGTAAACTATCTCCTTTGCATGACAAAGGGCATAGGCGTAAAGGACGATATCGACCATCTCGGTAACAGAAGAATACGTTCGGTTGGCGAACTTCTTCAGAATCAGTTCAGAATCGGTCTTTCCAGAATGGAAAGGGTTATCCGTGAAAGAATGACTATACAGGATCTTGATGTCGTTACGCCTCAGGCGCTTATCAACATCCGTCCTGTTGTTGCAGCTATCAAGGAATTCTTTGGTTCATCACCGCTTTCGCAGTTCATGGATCAGACAAACCCCCTTGCAGAACTTACACATAAGAGAAGACTTTCAGCACTCGGTCCCGGCGGTCTTTCAAGAGACAGGGCAAGTTTTGAAGTGCGTGACGTTCACCATTCACACTACGGCAGAATGTGTCCTATCGAAACGCCTGAAGGTCCTAACATAGGTCTTATTTCGTACCTCGCAACGTTTGCACGTATCAACGACTACGGCTTCATCGAAGCACCTTACAGAAGAGTTGATAAGGAAAACGGCGTAGTTACGGATGAAATCGTATATATGACGGCTGATATTGAGGACAACTATGTTGTTGCTCAGGCAAGTGAACCGGTTGATGAAGAAGGCCGTTTCATAAACGACAGAATAACCGTTCGTTCGAGAGACGAGTTCCTTGAAGTTGAAAAGCACAAGGTTGACTTTGTTGACGTGTCACCCAGAATGATAGTTTCTGTTGCAACGTCAATGATTCCCTTCCTGCAGAACGATGACGCTAACCGTGCACTCATGGGCTCAAACATGCAGCGTCAGGCAGTTCCGCTTCTTCGTCCCGACTCTCCGATTGTTGCTACGGGTATCGAATACCGTGCGGCATACGACAGCGGTGTAGTTGTAATCAGCAAAAAGGCAGGTACGGTTGTCAAGGCTGCGGCTGACAAGATTGTTATCCGCAATGACGACGGTACGGTTGATGAATATAATCTTATCAAGTTCCTGCGTTCAAACCAGGGTACTTGTATAAACCAGCGTCCCATCGTTGACAACGGTCAGCACGTTGAGGCAGGTGCAGTTATTGCCGACGGTCCTGCAACGGACAGCGGTGAAATCGCACTCGGCAGAAACGCCCTCATCGGTTTTATGAACTGGGAAGGTTACAACTACGAGGACGCCGTGCTTCTTAACGAAAAGATAGTACGTGAAGATATGTACACTTCAATCCACATTGAAGAGTTTGAAACCGAAGCACGTGAAACGAAACTCGGTGATGAAATAATCACGAGAGAAATTCCCGGTGTCGGTGAAGATATGCTCAAGGATCTTGATGAAAGAGGTATCATCCGTGTCGGTGCAGAAGTGCATGCAGGCGATATTCTCGTAGGTAAGATCACACCTAAGGGTGAAACGGAGCAGACGGCTGAAGAAAAACTTCTCCGTGCAATCTTCGGTGACAAGGCTAAGGATTACAGAGATACATCACTTAAAGTTCCTCACGGTGAATACGGTATAATCGTTGACGTTAAGGTATTCACAAGAAAGAACAGTGACGAGCTCAGCCCCGGCGTAAAGCAGGTGGTACGTTGCTATATTGCACAGAAGAGAAAGATCTCTGTCGGTGACAAGATGGCAGGCCGTCACGGTAACAAGGGTGTCGTATCAAGAATACTTCCGCCCGAAGATATGCCTTATCTTGAAGACGGTACACCTCTCGATATCGTACTTAACCCGCTCGGCGTTCCTTCACGAATGAACATCGGTCAGGTCCTCGAAGTACATCTCGGTATGGCTGCCGCAAGACTCGGCTTTAAGATAATGACTCCCGTATTTGACGGTGCACGTCATTCTGATATTGAAGCAATGCTCGACCGTGCAGGTATGAGCAAAAACGGTAAGAGCGTGGTATACGACGGACGTACGGGTGAAAAGTTTGATAACCCCGTTACAGTCGGTTATATGTACTACCTCAAACTGCATCACCTCGTTGATGATAAAATTCATGCCCGTTCAATCGGTCCCTACTCACTCGTTACACAGCAACCTCTCGGCGGTAAAGCGCAGTTCGGCGGTCAGCGTTTCGGTGAAATGGAAGTTTGGGCACTTGAAGCATACGGCGCTGCTTATACACTTCAGGAAATTCTTACGGTTAAGTCCGACGACGTTACAGGTCGTTCAAAGACATATGAAAGCATCGTAAAGGGACTGAATGTTCCGCAGCCCGGCATACCCGAATCATTCAAGGTTCTTATCAAAGAACTTCAGTCACTCGGTCTTGACATCAAGGTTCTTGATAAGAATAATGAAGAAATCGAAATCAAGGAACTTCCCGATGAAGATGAAATCGGCTTTGGCAGAACACCTGTGGAAGAACTCGCCGCAGACGTGTATGAAGAAAGCGAACTTGCTGAAGGTTTCGGTGAAGAGGGAATCGAAGATGACGAAGTTGAAACAGACGATTTCGGTGATGAAACCGATGACGATTTTGATATGTAATTAAAGGAGGAAAAAGGTTATGGATAATTTAGCATTTGAAAGTATAAAAATCGG
>JAZSCG010000217.1:0-1571 GCA_045602805.1 Feifaniaceae bacterium | reverse complement strand
TAAAACTTACCTTCTGTCAAATGCCTTCTTACAAGATATTAACGGGCAATTCGTGAATTGCCCATACATTAATTCCGAATTCCGCATTACGAATTCCGAATTGATTTACTGTATTTCTTCTTCGTTGCTTCGCCGCCTCTGATGTGGCGTTCGTCTTTGTTTTTCCGGAGAATCGGTGCAACCTGCTCGGCAAGAGAGGGACTTATCTCAAGCAGTCTGTCGGTGACGTCCTTATGTACGGTTGATATGGACACCTTAAAAATTTTTGCACACTCACGGACGGTGCAACCGCGTTCTATTATATATTCAGCAAGAGTAATTGCCCGCTGGGCAATGTAGTCGTTCACTTTTTAACCGCCTCCCGAAAACTGCTCACTAATCTATATGCGAAAGGTTTCGGTAAAATACAAAAAAGAGAGCATATGCTCTCTTTTTATAGATTTGCATCGCCCGTGGCGGGATTGTCGATGAGCTTTCCGTTTTTCTCAAAGCGTGAGCCGTGACACGGACAGTCCCACGTGTGCTCCGCCTTATTCCACTTTAAAGCACAGCCGAGATGGGGACAGCGTTTTTTTGTGGGCGTGAGCAGATTTATCGTAGTTTCGATGCCGTTTGCAAAAAGCTGTGGTTTTAATATGCTTCGTGAAGGCGAAAATACTGGTGCATTTTCGTTTTCTCTGCCTAGTATCATATCGGTGAGTATTTTTGCCGCTACCATTGACGAGGTCATACCCCACTTGTTAAAGCCCGATGCAACGTACAAATCGGGCGTTCCCCTCGAATACTGACCGATGTAGGGGACACTATCAAGACTCATACAGTCCTGCGCCGCCCACATATATTTTGCCTGAGCCTTGGGATAGTATTTTTTGGCAAAATGCTCTATTTCTTTCCATGCACCGCCCTGTTTACCCGTGCGGTGTCCTCCGCCGCCGATTAGCAGATAATCCCCGTAATTACGGAAGGACATACCCTTTTTGTCCTCATCAACGTACATTCCGTCAATTTTTGGTGCATTTTCGTAGGCGATTTCATATGAGCGGTGCTGATATAATTTCAGAAAATAACTGCCGTGCTTATTTATAAAAGGAAAGTGCGTTGCAACAATGATTTTTTTTGCGGTTATTTTGCCTGTATTAGAAATTGCGGTGTGCGGTGTGATGTCACGGATAAAGGTCTGCTCATAAATATTTAAATCTTTTGCCATGTTTGCCACGAATTTGAGCGGATTAAACTGTGCCTGGTCGGGATAAAATACCGCACCCTGCGTTTTAAACGGCAGATTTGTGCTTTTGAATTCGGCTTTAAAACCCAGACTGTTTAAAGCAGCCACTTCATTTTCGAGCTTTGTGCGCTCACGCATGGAATAGGTGTATGAGTTTTGATACTCGTAGTCACAGTTTTTGCAGAGCTTTTCGTATTCTTTCATTGCTTCAAGATTGGCATTTAAATACATCCCTGCCTTTTCTTTGCCAACGGTTTTTATGAGCTTATCATATATTAGAGAATGACCGAGCGTTATTTTTGCGGTGGTGTTTTTTGTCGTGCCCGAGGCTATTTTATCACCCTCG
>JAZSCG010000216.1:0-2271 GCA_045602805.1 Feifaniaceae bacterium | reverse complement strand
CAATATCTTTACTAAATCTCCGTTGATGGTAGAATGGCAAAACGTAAAATAGGCGTTTGTGAGCTTCATATCATAGCAAGGCTTGAAGTTCTCCTTTGTCCAGCCCTCACCGTAAAACGCACGGCTGTAGTTTGTCCTTTTTCCTTCATCCTGAAAAACGTCCCAGAAAGCCTTGTGCTGCGCTTCTGCTCCGGCATCGTAACCGTCATTGTAGCCGTTGTTAAAGCCACTGTCATAACCGGCATCATAAACCTTTGGTGCATTTTCGGCTATGGTTGTAAGCTTTTCAGCTATACTCATCAGGCATCACCGCCTATCAACGAGTTTTGAATTAATATGATATTGTCAAGTGCGGTTTCTACGTCACCAAGCTCATCGACAAGCTTGTTGAAGGCTGTCACGATGACGTTTGCCGACCTGTCAAACCATGCCTTGTTCTCGGCAGCCGTGCCGTTTAACGTATCGGGGGCAGCGCTTATGCAGTTATCCCCGAAATCAGTTATTTTTTCAAACATCAAATCACCTCTTTATAAAGTTTCCGAAAGCGTAGTGCTTGTTTATCTCGATGATGCCACAGCCCTCATTTACGACATCGTTTTGAACAATAAACTGCAAACGCTTATATTTTTTTACTTTTGTATTAACTATGATTTCACGAAGCGTCTTACTCGTCGCAAAGGTAAATCTTGAAAAATCAATGTCAGCCCAGTCAAAGAAATCTGCTGTGCCGTATTTTACCTCTTTTTCAATATCGTTTTCAGTGCGTACATACACCTTTGCAGAGGAACGTGTAAAAGGTTTCACCGTAACGGTGTTTCCCTTTTTTATCATAGTTTTGTAACGGGTAATATCGCCGTCATCATCAAGCTTTGTACCCCAGCGGGCAACAATGGACTTTCCGTCATCATTGTATTTTTTCATACCCTCTACGTCGGTATTTAACTTGCACAGCTTACTGCCGTTTGCAAAGAAAAGCTCATCATTTATAACAAGCACTCTGTCCATGGGTATGCCTGTCCAGTAGTAGCAGTCGTAGAGTGTATCGTATTTGTGATTTCTGGACATTGACGCCTCGGCATTGAGTATGTAAATTCTGTCCTCTACCGCACACATACACTTGCCAAGCCACACGAACATATTTGCATTTCTCAAATCTTCTTTAGTGAGTTTTCCGTCAACGTACCAGCTTCGGTTTGAGAGTGTTTTCTCACCCGTCATATCTATGTTTGTAAAGGCAAAAATGCCCTGTTTAGTCAGTATCAGGTCATCCCCGATGAGTGAACAGAAGCCGTCCTTACTCACACCGCCGACACCCGATGCCATCTGCTTTACGGGGTACGCCCTCTCCCCGTTAAACTCGGCAACGCTTCGGATAAAAATGCTTCCGCCTGCGGCGCCGTCCTTTTTAACTATTGCCTGATATTCACCCGTGTTTATGTAGCCGAGCACTGCGGTATTATCACCGAATTTCTGATAATTCAGGTCGGGGAAATAATACGGGTTTTCAGGATAACTGTGCCAGTCAAAATTCGGCTTATCTGCATTACCCGTCAAAAACAGATTGTTATCATATTCGGAAATAACCGTGCATTTTGAAATATCGGTATCCTCGTCAGACTCAGCAACATAGTAGACCTCTATATTATCCCCGCCCGTCACCGACGGTTCTGTATTAATCGTCCAGGGCAGCCAGATTATCGTTCTGTCCGCCGTTTCATTTTTGCAGATTCCTCTTTCCGTCTTGCAGAAAAATACGCTGACAAAACCCTGGTTTATTGTAACTCCGTCGTTCCTTACATTAAATGCATAACTCGTCTCATCCTCGGGTTGAAATATCACCGTATACGGCACTTTATTTACAAACACCTTTATCGTAGGGCAGACGTACCACGACGTTAAGTGATTCAACAAATCCCGCCTTACGTCTGCCTGATTGCCGACCTCAATTACCGCCTTGTCGTCAAGGCACAGACAATGGTTGCAGTCCTCGTCGCTGCTGCAGCCGACAGCCGTCATTCTTCGCCATTTAGACAATTTATTTACCTTTTCATAGGCAGTTCCGTTTGGCGAAGCATATTGTTTATCAAAATCCGCCCCACACACCACCGTATTGCTGATTGTCGTGGTTGGAATGTACGCACCGCCGTCTGTAAAGGTGTAACCGCTTACAGTTTCATCAATCGTGTCGTTTCTGTCAAGTTTTTGCAATCTGAACGCATAGTCGTCGGGGTCACAGTAAAAGGTGTAATCACTATACGCTATCGAGTATGT
>JAZSCG010000215.1:0-2344 GCA_045602805.1 Feifaniaceae bacterium | reverse complement strand
TTATTTGTTGGAAACGTATATTCCCGTTGCGATAAGCAAAAATGCCAGAATATACTGAATGTTAAATATATTTTCGCCCAAAAGCATTGCACCGAATACGCATGCAAATGCAGGCTCTGCAAATTTTAGAATAAACAGTTTTGACAATTCGCCGTTTTTTACAATTGTAAACCAGATACAATAGCTGATAATTGATGCGAAGAATATGTAGAGCATAATAAATGCAGATTTGTTGGGAGTAATACTCATACTGCCGCCGAAAAGCCTTCCGACAATCAATAAAACTACGCCGCCGAAAAACTGCGATACGCCCGTTGCCGTAATCGGCTTAACTGAGCGAAACACCTTTTTGCTGATTACGTTTGAGAAAACGGTACAGAAGGAGGCTGCAATAATCAGCGCATCACCTATATTGAAGCTGATACCGTCGGCGTTTGCATTTATTGCAATAATTCCGGCAAAGCCCAGAATAACGCCAATCAGTTTTTTCACGGTAAGCTTATCATCCTTGAAAAACAATGACGAAAAGCAAACGTAGAATAATGCACCGATCTGCTTTAATATTGCAGTTTTAGAACTGTCTGTCAGTTTTAACGCACTGTACATAAAACCGTAATGCAGGATAATTGCAAAAAGACCTGACAGTAAAACGGGTACTATTGCGCCTTTGACGTCTTTAAAAGAAGCCTTATCTTTAATAAGGGTATACAAGCATATAAGTGCACCGCACACGGTAAAGCGAACACCTGCAAAAAACAGAATATCACCCGTTGTTGTGATGTTATACGCACCGTATCCGAGTTTCACCATAGGGTAAAGAGAACCCCACAAAAGCATTACAAAAAGTGCATAAAGCACGGATTTATTTTTACTCATGGCATACCTGCAAAACTACTTTTCCTATATTTTCGCTTCTTTCGAGAATTGCATGTGCTTCTTCAGCCTGAGCCATAGGTAACACCTTATAAATGGACGGCTTTATAGCACCGCTTTCGATTTTGGGCCATACGTTCTTAACAAGTTCCGACAGAATGTACGCCTTGTACTGGGGTGTTCTGTTGCGGAGCATGCTTCCGACAAGGTGTAAGCCTTTTGTAAGAAGCGGTCTGAGAAGTACGTTCGTTTCTATACCTGCAAGTGTCGAGATAACAATCCAGTATCCGCCCCTTGCCATAAACGGCAGGCTCTTACCAAGCGTTTCACCGCTTAAGCAGTCCATAGAAACACTGACGGGTGTGCCGTTTTCTTCTTCGGCTTTTAATACGTCTTCTACGTTTTGCGTGCTAGAATTGATGATTACATCCGCACCTAAATCCTTAATCTTCTCTGCAATTTCATCGGACAATACAGAGGTTATAACCTTTGCACCGAATGCCTTTGCCATCGGGATTGCAACGGATGCAAGACCCGATGCTCCGGCAGGAACAAATGCTGTCTGACCTTCTTCAAGGTGTCCTTCAATAAACAAGTTAAGATACGAGGTTGCATACGCTTCGGGAAGTGCAGATGCCTCTTCCATCGTAAGTCCCTTAGGTACGGGCATAAGCATATCGTATTTAACTGCAACGTATTCAGCGTATCCGCCGCCGCCTAAAAGTGCGCAAACTCTGTCGCCGACTTTCCAGCCGGTAACGTCCTTACCCGTTTCAACGATAACACCTGCTATTTCGAGGCCCATCCATTCGGGACAGCCTGCAGGTGAAGGGTATTTACCCTGTCTCTGAAGCAGGTCTGCACGATTAAGTGCCGCTGCGTAAATTTTTACAAGCACCTCATCATCCTTAATGACCGGATCTGCTACGTCCGACCATACTAAATTCTGTTTTTCATCAACAAGCATTGCTTTCATTCTTCTATCTTCCTTTCAAAAATTTTAATCTGCAAAAACTACTTCACCGTCTGCAATCGTTAGAACACATCTGTATCCGTTTTCACTTGCAACACGGTTGCCTGCTTTGTCCGTCATGTCAAAGCCTTCATTACAATATTTGAAAACCGCAATGTCCGCACATCTGCCGACCTTAAGGTATCCCCACTCGTTTTCTTTGCCGAGTGCCTTTGCGGGATTTGACGTTACCGAGCGGAAAATATCTTCCTCACTCATACCCAGATGCCTTGCTATGTTCATACACATGGTCATGCCGTATCTGCCGCCCCTTTTGTATGCACTGAACTTTGTTATGTCAGTGCTGATAACGTCGGGGATAGCACCGCAGGCAATGCCTTCTTCAAGCACTTTGAAATCAGTGTGTACGTGACCTGCATATCCGATATCGATAATAACGCCCCTCTTTTTTGCCGACTTTATACACTCAAAGCCGTCATCGCTGACGTTGTTTCGTCC
>JAZSCG010000214.1:0-17846 GCA_045602805.1 Feifaniaceae bacterium | reverse complement strand
AATCGGTGAAAGCTTTGACGTAAATGTAACATTCCCCAAAGAATATCACGCTGATGAGCTTGCAGGAAAGGCTGCTGTATTTGCAGTAACTCTCCATGCAATAACAGAGACAGTTCTTCCTGAACTTGATGACGAATTTGTCAAGGACATTTCTGCAGATTTCGAAACACTCAAGGATTACAAGGCTGATCTTAAGAAAAAGATCATGGCTTC
Organism: Feifaniaceae bacterium; assembly: GCA_045602805.1. Lineage (GTDB taxonomy): Bacteria > Bacillota > Clostridia > Oscillospirales > Feifaniaceae > RGIG6165. The sequence continues at coordinate 17,633 of JAZSCG010000214.1, read as the reverse complement.
AAAAGAATCAACTGCATCTTCTGAACTCGAAAATGAGCTTATTGAGAAGGCGGTTGATTCTTCAAAGGTGGAAGTTGCAGATGTTCTTGTTGAAAGACAGCTCGACAACATTTGTCAGGATTATGATTACAGACTCAGAGCACAGGGACTCAGTCTTGAACAGTATCTCTCATTTATGGGCGGTATGACTATGGAACAGTTCAGAGCCAGCATGAGAGAACAGGCTGAAAAGAGTGCGAAGACTCTGCTTGTTCTTAAGGCAATTGTCAAGAAAGAAAAGATTGCTATTGATGAAGAAACGCTCAACAACCAGTATGAAATTCTTGCCGCTCAGTACGGTATGGAAGTTGAAGACGTAAGAGCATCAATTCCTGTAGGTGATCTTGAAGGCGATCTGTCTATAAACAAAGCAGTTGAACTTATCAGAGAGTCTGCAGTTGTTACAACAGTAGATAAGAAGACAGAAAAGGCAGCTGAAACCGAAAAGAAGCCTGCTGCTAAAAAAACAACATCAACAGCAGCAAAGAAACCGGCAGCAAAGAAGACAACAACTTCAACAACTGCCAAAAAGCCTGCTGCAAAGAAAACAACAGCCAATAAGGAAAGCAAATAATTCCTTTGTCTTTCCTTTGGCGAGGTAAGTAAAGGAGAAAAATTATGAGTTTAGTACCGGTAGTCGTTGAACAGACAAACAGAGGAGAAAGAAGTTACGATATTTTTTCAAGACTTTTAAATGACAGAATCGTATTTTTATCCGAAGAAGTCAATGACGTAACAGCAAGTCTTGTTGTCGCTCAGCTTCTCTATCTTGAAGCTCAGGATCCCGACAAAGATATACAGTTTTATATCAACAGTCCCGGCGGTTCTGTTTCTGCGGGTCTTGCTATCTACGATACAATGCAATATATTAAGTGTGATGTTTCTACCATTTGTATAGGAATGGCTGCAAGTATGGGTGCATTTTTGCTCTCTTCAGGCACTAAGGGTAAGCGCTTTGCTCTTCCTAACAGTGAAATAATGATACATCAGCCTTTGGGTGGTGCACAGGGTCAGGCAAGCGACATTAAAATCGCTGCTGAGCACATATTGAAAACTAAGGACAAACTCAATAAAATACTTGCGGAAAACACAGGTAAACCGCTTGATGTTATAGTTGCCGATACTGACAGGGATAATTTCCTTTCAGCATATGAAGCTTGCGAATACGGTCTTGTAGACAAGGTTATTAAGAGCAGATAACACGGAGGTTTAATGAAAAAAATGGACGATAAGGCAATTCGTTGCTCCTTTTGCGGTAAAAGTGCCGATCAGGTAGGAAGAATAATTTCGGGACGTACTGCTTACATTTGTAACGAATGTGTTGAACTGTGTTACGATATTCTTAATGATGAAGTTGAGGATCGTTACGATAGTCACTCATCAAAGCAGAAATACGACGAAAAGTTTGTACTTCCGAAGCCTTCGCAAATCAAGGCAGTGCTTGATGAGTATGTTGTTGGTCAGGATGATGCGAAAATCGCACTTTCTGTAGCAGTATATAATCATTATAAGCGTGTATATTTTGGCAATGAGACAGATGTTGAATTGCAAAAGAGTAACATTCTTCTCTTAGGTCCTACGGGTGTCGGAAAAACGCTTTTAGCGCAGACTCTTGCCAAAACTCTTCAGGTTCCGTTTGCTATTGCTGATGCAACAACACTTACTGAGGCAGGATATGTAGGTGAAGATGTCGAGAATATTTTACTTCGTCTTATTCAGTCTGCTGATTTTGATGTTGAGCGTGCACAGCACGGTATTATCTATGTTGATGAGATTGATAAAATAGCAAGAAAGTCGGAAAATCCGTCTATCACCCGTGATGTTAGCGGTGAGGGTGTGCAACAGGCACTTCTCAAAATCATAGAAGGTACTGTGGCAAATGTTCCTCCGCAGGGCGGAAGAAAGCATCCTCAGCAGGAGTTTATACAAATTGACACCACTAATATCCTCTTTATATGCGGAGGTGCTTTTGACGGTATTGAAAAAGTTATCGAAAAACGCACCGGCAATAAACAGATAGGCTTTGGTGCTGATATAAAGACGTTTAAGGAAAAACAGACTGATAAAATTCTTAAAGATGTGATTCCGCAAGATGTTATCAAGTTTGGGCTTATTCCTGAACTTGTTGGAAGACTGCCCATGATAACAACGCTTGAACCGCTTTCTAAAGAAGCTTACATCAATATACTTACAAAGCCTAAAAACGCTCTTATTAAGCAATATCAGGCTCTTATGAGTATGGATAAGGTGAAACTTGAATTTACCGATGATGCGCTTTCTGCTATCGCCGACAAGGCATATGAACGCAAAATGGGTGCCAGAGGTCTCAGGTCGATTATAGAAGATCTTATGAGACAGATAATGTTTGAAATCCCGTCCGATGAATCTGTTACATCGGTAACAATCACTGCGGAGTGTGTGACAGATAATACGGCACCTGTTATTGAAAGAAAACGTAAAAAAATAGTTTAAACTTAAATAAACCGTTGCAATTAACTGCAGCGGTTTATATTTATTTCCAACATTGTTAACATTTTTCGGCTTGAAAAGAAATACTCATATGATATAATATCATAAACATGCCACCTTTGACCGTGGCACGAGCTTTTTATTTAGGAGTTATAATGAAAGATATAATTTTAGAAGATATTTTACAGTTGCCTTTGCTTGCACTCAGGGGAATAGTTGTATTCCCCGGAATGTCTGCGCATTTTGAAGTCGGCAGAAAAAAGTCTATAAATGCAATAAATAAGGCGGCATCTGAAAATACACAGATTTGTCTTGTCACGCAAAAAGACATAAGAAAAGACGACCCCGCAATTGATGATCTTTACGATACTTGTATTATTGCCAATATCAAACAGCAACTGCGTGTCAGCGGTGATAGTGTAAGAGTTCTTGTTGAAGGTGTATCAAGGGCAAAATTATCAGATTTGCGTTCGGGAAAACTATTTCTTCATGCCTCGGTATGTCCTATAATGCCGGTAAAATGTGAGCAGACAAACTCTTCTGAGGCACTTGTCAGAAAAGCACGGGATACGTTTCTTGAATATACTTCAGTAGAACCCAACGTTTCAAATGATGTTCTTATGAATATCCTTGTGATAGATGACTGCGGTAAATTGGCAGACTATATGGCTTCGAACATAAAACTGCCTACAGAAGAAAAACAGAGCATACTTGATGAACTTGATCCGTTAAAAAGACTTAAACTGTTAATAAAGATACTTCACCACGAAATATCTATAATTACACTTGAAAATAAGCTTCACAAGCAGGTTGCAGAATCCATGGATCGCAATCAGAGAGATTACTATCTTCGTGAAGAATTAAAGGCTATCTATGCAGAACTCGGTGATGAAGACGATCCGAGCAGAGAGGCTGATGAATACATCAGCAAGATAAAGGCGCTTGGTTTTGAAGAAAAAATTGAAAAGCAACTTATAAAAGAGGCGTCAAAACTGCCTAAAATGCAGGCTGTTTCCCCCGAAGCAACTGTTACAAGAAATTACCTTGATACAGTTATTTCGTTACCGTGGAACAAATTTTCAAAGGACAGATTATCTCTTGATGCTGTAAGGAAAAGTCTGGATAGAGATCACTACGGTCTTGATAAAGTCAAAGAGAGAATAATTGAATATATTGCAGTGCATAAACTATGTACTAAATACAGTGGACAGATAATATGTCTCGTAGGTCCTCCGGGTGTCGGTAAGACATCTATAGCAAAATCAATTGCAAAGGCTACGGGAAAAAGTTTTGCACGTGTTTCGCTCGGCGGTGTTCACGATGAAGCAGAGATCAGGGGACACAGAAAAACTTATATCGGTTCCATGCCCGGAAGAATAATTGACGCGTTCAGACAGGCAGGAACATCCAATCCTTTAATTTTGCTCGATGAGATTGATAAAATGAGTTCGGATTTTAAGTCTGACCCTACTGCAGCAATGCTTGAAGTACTTGACAGTGAACAAAATTGCAACTTCAGAGATAACTATCTTGAAATACCGTTTGACATAAGCAATGCTATGTTTATAACCACTGCAAATACTCTCGATACTGTTCCGGCGCCCTTACTTGACAGAATGGAAATAATTGAGTTAGGAAGTTATACACAGACACAGAAGTTCCATATAGCAAAAAATCATCTGATTAAAAAACAGGTTGCTTTAAACGGTCTGAAAATGACAGATATAAAAATCTGTGACAATGCCATTACCGATACAATAGAGTATTACACAAGAGAGTCGGGTGTAAGACAGCTCGAAAGGCTTATCGGTAAGATATGCAGAAAAGCTGCCGCATCCAAACTTTCTGATAAAAAGAAAACAGTTGTTACAAGAGATAACCTGAAGGATTTCCTTGGAGAGAAAAAGTTTATCGGTGATGGTGTAGATGCAATGCCGCTTATCGGCGTTTCAAACGGACTTGCGTGGACATCTGTGGGTGGTGAAGTACTCAAAATTGAAGTTTTAAGCCTTGAAGGCACAGGTAAAGTGCAGATGACCGGTTCACTAGGTGATGTAATGAAAGAGTCTGTTGATGCAGCTATATCATATATCCGTGCGAATTATGAAGCATACGGTATTGACAAGGAATTTTATAAAAACAGAGATATTCATATACATTTTCCGGAAGGGGCAACACCTAAGGACGGCCCGTCAGCAGGTATAACTATTGCCACGGCAATAATTTCCGAACTTTCGGGAATGCCGGTCAGAAACGATCTTGCTATGACCGGAGAATTAAGATTAAAAGGTGATGTTCTTCCGATAGGCGGTTTAAACGAAAAACTCAGTGCGGCAGCAAGGCTCGGATATAAACAGGTTATAGTTCCGTCTAAGAACAGCGGTGACCTTGAGGAAGTAGATAAAGAAATATTGTCACACCTTAAAATTTCATTTGTTTCACATATGGATGAAGTTTCTGCAATTGCACTTATTCCGAAGGAATCCAATTTTAACAATGAAGTTGTAAAAAACAATTTAACCGTAAATTTAAATGATAAGCATCATACAGCAACTATAAGACAGTAAGATTCAAAGACCGCAGAATAATTCTGCGGTCTTTGTTGTAATTTGATGTTTTTGGTTGAAATGCACAAAAAGATTTGTTATTATATTATATATAATGTTAATTGGAGTTGATGTATCAATGGTAAATAGAATGTATCAGTCGTTAATTCATCAGATGAAGAATGCAATGGGAAGAAATTGCGGTGTTATAGACAGCGACGGTATTGTAATTGCCTGCAGTGAACTTTCGATGAACGGTTCAGATCTCAGCAGTGCACTTTCCGGTCATGCTGCTGATGATGCTTTTACGGCAGGTGGTTATTCGTTCCGTCTGTTTCCTTCAACTTCTCCTATGAACAACTATTCCTTTGTTGAAGGTGTGGATGAAGTAGCTTCATCGAGTGCAGCTATGCTTGCGGTTTCTCTTGATGAACTTAAACAGTATTTTGACGAAAAATTTGATATTGTAAATTTCATAAAAAATCTTCTTTATGACAACATTCTTCCCGGTGAGATATATGCTAAATGTAAGGATATGTCTATCGAATTTGATATTCCTAGGTCACTTTTGCTTATCAGAACATCTAATGACAGTGATATTCCTGCAAACGAGATACTTTCAACGTTTTTCCCCAATAAGACCAAAGATTTTGTTGTCAGCGTAAATGATACTGACACTGTAATAGTTTTTGAAAATCCCGAAAACAGCTTAGATATAGATAAGCTTTCATCAACAATTATGGATACCTTCTCAACAGAGTACTATTCACAGTGTTATATAGGTATAGGCTCAACAGCAAAGAATATCAAGGATATCGGTAAATCATACAAAGAGGCACAGCTTGCCCTTGAAGTCGGTAGAGTTTTTGATAATAAAAAGCATATTATCAGTTATGAAAATCTTGGTATAGGACGTCTTATTTTCCAGTTACCTAAAACGCTTTGCGATATGTTTATAAACGAAGTGTTTAAAGAAGGCTCAATCAATATGCTTGATGCAGAAACACTTCTCACAATTCAGAAATTTTTTGAGAATAATCTCAATGTTTCCGAAACAGCAAGAAAATTATTTGTACACAGAAATACCCTTGTTTACAGACTTGAAAAGATCAAAAAAATTACCGGTCTTGACATACGAGAGTTTGACAATGCTATAACTTTCAAAGTTGCGATTATGGTAAATCAATACCTTTCATCTAACGAAAATAATTTATTATGATAAGATTTAATAACGTTTCAAAAGTATATGATAACGGGCACAGGGCTTTAAATAATATCAATTTAACTGTTGAAGATGGTGAATTTGTATTTATCGTAGGTCCTTCGGGTGCAGGTAAATCCACTTTACTTAAGCTTCTCATGAATGAAGAGAGGCCGACTGAAGGGGAGATATATATCGGAAAATTTGCTTTACACAAACTTCCGAGAAGAAAGATACCCGTGCTCAGACGTTCCATAGGCATAATGTTTCAGGATTTCAGGCTTATTGACGACATGACTGCGGCAGAAAATATCGGATACCCTCTTAAAATTATCGGTGTGTCAAAACGCAGCATTAAAAAACGCGTGAAATACATTCTTAAACTTATGCAGCTTGAGAGTAAAGCTGACTGTTATCCCGATGAATTATCCGGCGGGGAGAAACAGAGAATTGCGCTTGGCAGGGCACTTGTCAACAATCCGAGTACAATAATTGCCGATGAGCCGACGGGTAATGTCGACCCGGAAATGTCAAGACAGATAATGGGTCTACTTAAAGAAATAAATGACAGAGGAACTACTATACTTGTCGTTACTCATGAAAAGAATCTTGTAAATGCTTTAAAAAAGCGTGTTATCTTTATTGAACAAGGTAAAGTGGTCGGCGATGTAATGGAGGGCACATATCATGTTTAGAAAATTCGGCGACCATATTAAGCAGGCGTTTCGATATTTCACGTCAAATAAAATTATGAGTATGGCATCTGTAGGTGTTTTGGCGGCATGTCTGCTCATAATCGGTAGTTTATATCTGGTTTCGGTAAATGTTCAGGCAAACTTGAGTGCGGTTGAAAACGAAAATGAAATAGTAATGTTTATAGACGACGATGCAGACAAGTCTGATGTCGACGAATTGTACGAAGAAATCTCTTCCATTTCGAATATCAGGACGGTTAATTATTTTACAAAAGATCAGGCTCTTGAGTCATATATGGAAGATTTTGAAGATGAAAGCGAATTATTTGAAGAACTTATAAAAAACAACCCGTTACCACAGTATTTTACCGTTACTCTGAATGATATTGAACTGTTTGATGAAACTCTTGAAAAACTTCAGCAGGTTCCTCAGATATACAAAATCAGAAGTCAGGAGCAACTTGTTGATACACTTGTATCACTTGGTAACGCAGTAAGAAACGTCACGTATTGGGTAATGGCGATACTGCTTTTGGCGGCATTGTTTATTATCATCAATACTGTCAGAATGGCATCCTTCTATTTCAGAAGACAGATAAATATTATGAAGTATGTAGGGGCTTCAAATTCTTACATACGAATACCTTTTATATTGGAAGGTGCAATAATAGGTATTTTGGCCGGTTTTATTGCTTTTGTTATGCAGAGTTATGCATATTCCGCTATATTCAATGGTATTGTAGCAGATATGGCATTTATAAAAGTAATTCCTTATGATTCACTCAGAGCAATGATACTGAATGTTTTTGTACTCAGCGGTACGGGAATCGGTATAATTGGTTCAGGTTTTTCAATAGGTAAGTATTTGAAGGTTTAAAATATGATGAGTCAGAAATTTTCTAAAATTTTAATAAGAATTATAGCAATAATAATTGCGGGAGTACTTTTGATTTCTACTATCGCAAGTATTCTCGCATACGCTGATTCGTCAGATAAGCAGGGTCAGATAGATGAGGCAAATGCAAATATCAGCGCTCTGGAAGAAGAACTTTCAAGAATTTCTGCCGAAAAGGAAAAATATGAAGCTGAACTTGCAGCAGGTAAAAAAGAACTCAAGGATGCAAAAGCTATAAAAAATAAATATGACAAACAAATGAATACGATTCAATCACAGATTGATACAACTCAGTCGCTGATTAATCAATATGATGTGCAGATATCAAATTATAACAGTCAAATAGCTGAAACCGAGGAATCTATAGACACTAAACTTGATGTCTATTATGCAAGGGCGAGGGCAAATTTTGAAGAGGGAACAGCTAATTACCTTGAAATTTTGCTGTCCTCCGAAAGCATATCTGACTTTTTGGCAAGACTTGAAATAATCGAGTCTATTACCGCTGCAGATAATGCTTTTATTTCCGGTCTGCGTGATGAAAAACAGATGCTTACATCTTATAAAGCAGGTGTAGAGCAAAGCAAAGCTGAACAGCAGACATTACTTAATAATTTATCAAGTCAGAAGGCTGAACTTAATGTTCTTGTTCAGGAGAGCGGTGCCATAGTTGCTGAGATTGAAGACGGCGTTAACGCTACTATTGCTCAGGTTGAGGCAGCAGAAAAAGCATGGGAAGAGGCAAATAAGAAGCTTGAAGCTGAGATTGCAAGAAAATCAACACTTGAAGCATATGTAGGCGGAAATTTCCTCTGGCCAACCGCAGGTATATACAAAATAAGTTGCAAATACGGTCCGAGAATTCATCCTATCACAAAAAAGAATTCTACCCATCACGGTGTTGATATTGCAGCACCTATGAATACTCCTATACTTGCCGCAAACAGCGGTAAAGTTATAACTGCTACATACAGTTCGGTGTACGGTAATTATGTTGTTATTGATCATGGTGCAGGCACTTCAACTCTCTATGCTCATATGACAAAGTATAAGGTAAAAGTAGGCGATACCGTTACAGTAGGCGATACTATCGGATATGTAGGTTCGACAGGCTGGTCAACGGGCGCACATCTTCACTTTGAGATAAGAATTAAAAATTCCACAACAGATCCGCTTTCACACTATCCCAATATAAAATTCAAATTTGTATAAAGGCACGATTAAATGATAAACAGAAAATTTTTTGTTTCACTATTGATAATCATACTTGCAGCTGCAATATTCTTTGCAGCTGCATATTTCAATATGACGGAAAAAGTTGAAAGGTTTTCCAAGCTCTATTTGATCGACGATATGGTCAGAGATGATTATGTAGGCGAAATTGATGAAAAAATATTGAATGATATGCTGATAAAGGGCTATGTTGCCGGTATAGGTGATAAATATGCCTATTATTACACTGCAGAAGAATATGAGGAATATCTTTTGTCACACTCTGGTAGTGGCGGCGGTATGGGTATTATTGTTGTCCCTTACGAAAATAGCGGATTATTAAAAATAGTTCAGGTTTATGAAGGCTCACCTGCTGAAAAAGCAGGGCTGAAAAAGAATGATATTATCATTTCGAGCGGTGAAAAACAGTTTTCCGACACAGATTACGAAGAATCGATAGCATTTCTTCAGGGAGAAATAGGAAGTGTCGCTGAAATGGAAATTTTGCGTTTGGGTGAAACTATCAATTTTTCCGTAACGAGAGATGTTTATGAGATAAAAACGGTTCTTGCCGAAAATTTTAACGGAATAGGCTATATTAAAATACGTCAGTTTATTCAAGGTAAAACTTTTGAGGAATTTGAAACAGCATATAATGACCTTATTTCTCAAAATGTAGAATCCATTATATTCGATGTCAGGGATAACGGTGGCGGCGAACTCGGTACAATATGTGATGTGCTTGATCTTATTCTGCCGGAAGGACCGATAATACGTTACGAAGATACAGACGGTATTTATGAGCAGATTGATTCTGATGCAGAATGTATGGAAAATATCGATGCAGTCGTTTTGATAAATGAATCAACATACAGTGCTGCAGAATTGTTTGCTGCAGCGCTCAATGATTATAATGTAGCCACATTAATAGGAAAAACCACTTACGGAAAAGGTATGATGCAGTATACAGTTCCGTTTAGTGACGGTTCTGCTCTTAAACTTTCGATAAGTAAATTTTATCCTCCGTATTCGGATAATTTCGAAGGTGTGGGCGTGATACCCGATATAGATGTGGACATGGATTACACTGATATCTCCTCATATTACGATATTAACTACGGGAATGATACTCAGTTAATCTATGCTCTTAATTATCTGGGATAATAAATCATATATATTTCCGGGAGGGAGTTATATGATAGTTTATTCCGGCAGTTTTAAACCAAAGGGATTTGGAGTAAAAAGGTATGTAAAATTATACAAAAACGACATAGCAGTAGTTTCGGATAGAAAAATATCAAAAGGAAAACTCCAAAAAATAAAAAATTACATTATCGCTATAAGTAAGGATAAACTGCTCAACAAATCTCATCTGGATATTAACTCATACGGTTGTTTTGGGGAGGCTGAAATAATATCACAGATTTGTGAAATACTTTTTGCAAAAAACAATACTCTTTCTTTGAATGATATGAGTGGATATGCTGCTAAAGCAGTAAAAAAATACATCCGTAATTTTTCATCCGTAAGAATATACGGGAACAAAATATATAATGATATTCAAGAACAGTTGTATCGTAAAAATGGCGTGTGTATTATTATTGCACGCGAAAGAATTGATAATGCAACAGACACAAACGTGATTTTGAAAACGGCTAAAAATACAGCTTATTTAAACGACATTATATATGTATCCTTTCTTGATATGCTCAGGCACTACGGAACAAGCTGGGAAGAAACAGATAAGTTTATAAGTATGGTTTCACAGTGTAAAAATCCTTGACACTGCTTATTTAAATATATATAATTATTAGAGTTATAAAATTCTCAAGGAGTGACGGTAATGGCAGAAAAAATTAAAGTTACGGCTGAAGGCTACAAAAAGCTTACAGACGAATTGAATTATTTGAAGAATGTCAAAAGACAGGAGATTGCCGAAAACATTAAAACGGCTCGTGGCTTTGGCGACCTTTCGGAAAACAGGGAATATGATGAAGCTAAAAACGAACAGGCTGTTGTCGAAGCAAGAATCAAAGAACTTGAGGAAAAAGTCAAGCATGTAGAAATTATCGAAGTTGATTCTTCTTCACAGACTATCAACGTAGGTTCAAAGGTAAGAATAAAGTTCCTTGATACAGACGAAGAAGAAGAATATGAAATAGTTGGCAGCACAGAAGCTGATGCTCTCAACAATAAAATTTCCTATGAGTCGCCTATAGGCAAAGCTATGGTTGGCTCAAAGTCGGGTAAGACAGTTGTTGTAGAAGCGCCTGATGATTTGACTTACAAAATTAAAATATTAAAGATCCTTGGCTAATTGGAGGAAATATGGCAGAAATAAATGAAAATGTTGTTTCCGAAGTAGAACTTTCGGAGCTTCTTCAAATCAGAAGAGACAAGCTTACAACACTTCAGGAAAACGGAAAAAATCCTTTTGAAATAACAAAATATGATGTTAGTTCAGTTGCTGATGACATACATAACAATTTTGAAACTATGGAAAATCAGACAGTTTCAATAGCAGGCAGAATGATGTCTAAGCGTGATATGGGTAAAGCATCTTTCTGTGACGTTCGTGACGGCAGCGGTAAAATACAGGTATATGTAAGAATTGATGATGTCGGTGAAGAAACCTATGCGGATTTCCTTAAGTTTGATATCGGTGATATTGTAGGTGTAGAAGGTTTTGTTTTCAGAACCAGAAGGGGAGAGATATCTGTTCATGCAAAGAAGATAGTTCTTCTTTCAAAATCACTTCTTCCTCTGCCCGAGAAGTTTCACGGTCTTAAGGATCAGGAACTCAGATACCGTCAGCGCTATGTTGATTTAATCGTTAATCCCGAAGTTAAGGATGTTTTTGTAAAGCGTTCACAGATAATGAAAGAACTGCGTACATTCCTTGACAATAAAGGATTTTTGGAAGTTGAAACACCTGTACTTCACACTCTTGAAATAGGTGCGGCAGCAAGACCGTTTAAGACGCATCACAACACGCTCGACATAGATATGTATCTCAGAATTGAAACAGAGCTTTACTTAAAGCGTCTTATTGTCGGCGGTTTTGATAAGGTTTATGAAGTTGGCCGTATCTTCAGAAATGAAGGTATGGATACAAAGCATAATCCCGAATTTACAACGATTGAGCTCTATCAGGCATATGCTGATTATCACGATATGATGGATCTCGTTGAAGAAATGTACACGGGCATCACAAAGAAGATTTGCGGTTCCGATGTAATAACATATCAGGGTACAGAAATAAATATGGCTTCACCTTGGGAAAGACTTACCATGGTTGAAGCGGTAGAGAAGTATGCAGGCGTATCATATAATGACTGGGCTGATGATGAAGCAGCAAGAAAAGTTGCTAAAGAAAAGCATGTAGAAGTTGAAAAGGATGCAACGAAGGGCGATGTTCTTATAGCATTATTTGATGAATTTGTTGAAGATAATCTTATTCAGCCTACATTCATCTACGATTATCCCGTTGAGAATTCACCGCTTGCTAAACGTAAGCCTTCAAACCCTGCATTTACTGAGAGATTTGAATTCTTTATCTACAACAGAGAGATGGGTAATGCCTTCTCTGAACTTAACGATCCTATCGATCAGAAAGGACGTTTTGAGCGTCAGGTTGCCGCCAAGAGAGAAGCAGGTGCAAACGCATCTGTTGATACAGACTTTATTACAGCTCTCGAATACGGTATGCCTCCTACGGGCGGTCTCGGTTTCGGCATTGACAGACTCGTTATGCTTCTTACAGACTCACCCTCAATCAGAGACGTTCTCTTATTTCCAACAATGAAGCCTTTGGACTAATATGATATGTAAACCCAAGATATCCGCAGATATCTTGGGTTATACTTTTAGAAAAGAGGCTGCTATATATGAAAAAAATATTTTCTCTAATAATTGTATTATCTGTACTGGTTACTTTTGTATCAGCTTGCAATTCTTGCACACACACGGAAGAGGGGATGTGGATAGCGGATGCTGATGAGCATTGGAAACTTTGTTCTGAGTGCGATGAAAAACTAATGAGTGGAAAACATAGGATTAATGATATCTTACGATGTGATGTATGTAACAGTGAAATATAAATACGGGATGAATATGCGACTATATTCACTTATGATGAGCAGGGAAACAATATCAGAAGGGCTGAATACGATGCTTCGGGCAACTTAGTATCATAACTACCTGCTGCTTAATAAAAAATAAGTTCGGAGTAATGCCGAACTTATTTTTTATTTATCTTTCTGTTCCTAAGAAGAAGAGGGCAAGTGTACCGCAACCTGAATGTGCACCGATTACCGGTCCGACATAATTGATAATTACTTCCTTTACGCCAAGTTCAGATGTAATTCTGTCAGCAAGTTGTTTTGCTTCTTCTTCACAGTCGCCGTGGCTTATAAATATAGTTTGATTATTAACGTTAATTCCCGTCTGAGAAATCTTTTCAAAAAGAGCATTAATTGACGCCTTTCTTCCTCGTGCTTTAGAAACACTGGTAAGATGGCCTTCATTATCAACGTGTAAAACGGGCTTGATACCTAAAACTGAGCCGACTATTGCAACTGCAGCAGAAACTCTTCCGCCTCTCTGCAGATGGAACAGATCATTTACCGTAAACCAATGACAGAGGTGGGGAACATTTTCTTCAACATATTTTTTTACTTCATCTATATTTTTTCCGTCTTGTTTTTGTTTAGCAGCGAGATAAACAAGTAATCCCTGTCCAAGTGAAGCACAAAGAGAATCTACGCAATAAAGTTTTCTTTCCGGATATTTTTCTGCTAACATAGAAAGCGCAGTTTTTCCTGAATTGTATGTACCGCTGAGACCCGATGAGAAACCTATATAAAGAATATCATTGCCTTGTGCTATGATAGGCTCAAAAACTTCCTCAAATTCACCAATATTAACTGCTGATGTTGTGGGGAGCTCACCCTCCGAAAGTCTGTGATAAAGCTCTTTTGGCTGTATCTCACGACCATCTAAATAATTCTTATATGATTTATCTGAAAAACTTAAAGTCAAAGGAACTATAACCAAATTATATTTATCTGCAATTTCTTGTGTTAGATCACAACATGAATCTGTAACGATAGTAAAATCGCTCATATAATACACCTACTTTCTTCTTTTAATTATAACATAGGTGTAATTTAATGTCAACACAAACCTTAAGATATAGTATTGATAAACAGATAGTCGGTTTTGTAAATACTAAAGCAACTTTTGATAAATTTGCTTGACAAAAGATACATGTTGTAGTATTATAATTAAGCATCTTGAATTTGATGAAGATAGGGGAGCTTAGCTCAGCTGGGAGAGCATCTGCCTTACAAGCAGAGGGTCACAGGTTCGATCCCTGTAGCTCCCACCAAATTTGCGGATTTAGCTCATCTGGTAGAGCGCAACCTTGCCAAGGTTGAGGTAGCGAGTTCGAGCCTCGTAATCCGCTCCATATCACAAGCAGGAGCTATTTATTAATACTCCTGCTTTTTGTTAAAATTTTAAAGGAGACATTTTGTAATGAAAACATTCAAAAAAGCATTATCAATTATTTTTTCAACATGCATTTTTGCAGCAATGATGTCAGTTACAGCATTTGCGGCAGATGCTTCTGTGCCACAGTCAGGTGGTATGGGAAGCATGGTACTTTCAATAGTTCTTATGATTGCAATATTCTATTTTCTGCTTATCCGTCCTCAGAAGAAAAAGGAAAAAGAAGCAAAGAATATGCGTGACAGTCTTATGGTTGGTGATGAACTTGTTACCATAGGCGGTATTGTTGGTAAAGTTATCAAGATCAAGGATGACGAAGTAACAATTGAAACAGGTTCTAATAAGACAAGACTTACATTTAAAAAATGGGGTATTAATCAAGTTCTTACAGAAAAGGATATTGCAGCTGCTACAGCAAGTAAGAAAAATGATGATGATCCGGATTCATATCTTGATGAATACGTAGATGAAATAGAAAATAAGAAATAACGCAAAAGCGATCGGAATAATATCCGGTCGCTTTTAATATTTATATTACCGGAAGGTGATATTAATGGAAGAAAAAAATTTTACGTTAAAGCCGTGTTTGATTGGCACACTGTTTGCGACTGTAATACTAATAGTTGCTACATTGGTACTGTCTATTGTGGCAAAAATGACCACGGCAGGCGAAAGCATTATAATAATAGGAACTTATATAACTATGTTCATTTCAGGACTATGCGGAGGAATAAGTGCAGGGAAAGGAACGCAGAAGAGGGGAGTAGTCTGCGGAACAATAGTTGGTATTACATTGATTATTTTGATAAAATTGTTTGAAATTATATCTACAGGAGGGCTGACTTTTGACAACGGATTTTATATATCGGCGTTATGCATATTCATTTCTTCAGTGATAGGTGGGGTAATAGGAGTTAATTAAATAAAGCAGGTTTGTGTCATGCTATCAAGCATGACACATTATTTTGTGGTTTTGTTGGTTTCACAGTTTACATAACTAAGTATACATAATTTCAAGCAAATAATTTTTCTAGAAATCCCCGAAATCCTCTTGAAATAAGGCTTTTGATGTATTATAATTCATTATGCAAAAATTATGTAAAGTGAATTTATAAAAGGAGGTGCCTTAATTGAATGTATTGACAACCGGTTTTATTCAATCCTTAACTGAAAAAGGATCAAGCAGAAACACTATTGATTCTTATGAACGTGATGTAATCGCTTTTGATAACTACTGTTATTCGATAGGCATCTCAGACTATAACAAAGTCAGTAATATAAATGCTCAGTCTTACATAAAACATCTCTATGATACAGGTATGGTACCAAGTACGGTAAAAAGGCATCTCTCTGCTGTCAGATCATTTTATAAGTATTTAATTATTGAAGGACAAGCCCAGACAAATCCTTTTGTAGGAATCGAAGTTCAGAGAGTTGAACGAAAGATGCCTCAGATATTAACAAGTCGTGAAGTTGAGCTTTTGCTTAACCAGCCTGATCTCAATGAGCTTAAGGGTGTTCGCGACAAGGCAATGCTCGAACTATTGTATGCAAGCGGTCTGCGTGTATCCGAACTAATTGATCTTAATATAGACAGTATCAATCTTGATCTAGGATATGTCAGATGCAGTGAGGGCAAAAAGGAAAGAATCGTTCCGCTTTATCCTATGGCAGTTAAAGCACTTGATGCGTACATTCAATCAACTCGAAAAATATATTCAAAACCCGGTAACAATGCGTTATTCATAAATTTCAGCGGGGAAAGACTTACAAGACAGGGCTTCTGGAAAATAATTAAACAGTATCAACAGCTTGCCGGTATAACTACAGACATCACACCGCAGACACTCAGACATAGTTTCGCGGCGCATCTCGTTGAAAACGGTGCAGATCTTCACGATGTTCAGCAGATGCTAGGTCATACTGATATTGCTTCTACACAGATATATGCCCGTTTTGTTAAAAACAAGTTCAAATCTGTGTATAATAAGTATCATCCGAGAGCGTAAAGGAGTAATATGGGATTTTTTAATAAAAATTACGAAAAACCGGGTAAAGGCGTATCAAAAAACGCTCCTCGTAAAAGAAGGTTTTTTCTTTTTTGGGAATTATATGGAAGAAAGTTCGGTAAAATAATTCAAGTAAATCTTCTGTTTATATTATTTTCAATTCCGATAGTTACAATCGGTCCTGCTACTGCAGCTGCTACTTATGTTCTCAGAAACTTCGCAAGAGAAGAGCATGCTTTTGTCTGGTGGGATTTTATAGATGCATTTAAGAAAAATTTTAAGCAGAGCTTTATAGCAGGTATTATTGATCTTCTTTTTACATTTTTCTTTGTATATGACGCATTATTTTACTGGTCATTAAGAGGAACCACGCTAAGTGTAGGCAATTATTTTCTTCTTGCTTTTTCGATAACTGCGCTGATAGTTTATCTGTTTGTTCGCTACTATGTTTATACAATAATGGTCACTTTCGACTTGAAGTTGCGTTATATATATAAAGATGCTGCGATATTTGCTATTGTCGGGCTGAAAAATAACATAAGCGCACTTATATCTCATGTGATTACATTGGCTGTTTATATAGGAAGCATTTTCGCTGCAGCACAATTTGCTACACAAGGTGTATTTTTCGTCATATTTATTTTATGGTTTTTGATATTTGCATTCATTTTGCCATCATTTATGCGATTTATAGCAGTATTTTCGACCTATCCTGTTATACAAAAATATATGATGCCTAACGAAGAAGAGCCGGAGGAGGAAAGGGAAGAGGAGTACTCTTCCGAAGATATCGATCTTCTTATGGAAGATGACGATGATGAAATAATTTTCCACGATGAAGTATAATAAAAAACAGGTACAAGTTTCTGTACCTGTTTTTTATTCTTTTTTAGATTTTTTATGTTTGGAAAGCGGGTTTTTCAGAGATGCTTCATAAAGTTGTTTATCTGATATATGAGTATATATCTGGGTAGTATTGAGTTGTGCGTGACCAAGAATTTCCTGAAGTGTACGCACATCAACACCGCCTTCCTGGTACATAAGAGTAGCTGCCGT
>JAZSCG010000213.1:0-2413 GCA_045602805.1 Feifaniaceae bacterium | reverse complement strand
AGAGCCCTCTTTTAAGAGCCCTTTTCTTTCGGCATCATCAAGCATTTCCTTTGCCACTCTGTCTTTAACACTTCCCGCAGGGTTAAAGCATTCTAACTTTACAAGCAGGTCTGCGTTGAGAGAGCTTGCTTTTGCATATCTTTTCACCCGCATGAGCGGGGTTTTACCGATAAGTTCGGATACGTCACCGTATATTTTCATAATCATCATCCTTGCATTTTTTTTAAGTATAACACAGCATGTTTTACAAAACAAGTTGCATAATGGCGGATAATATAGTAAAATAGAAGAAAAAACGGAGGTAAACTCTATGAGTAAACTAACACAGAAATACGGTCTGTTTACTGCCATATGTATGGTAGTCGGCACCGTAATCGGTTCAGGCGTATTCTTTAAGGCTGAAAGCGTTCTCAAATCAACGGGCGGTAATATGTCTGTCGGTATAGCGGCATGGATAATAACGGGTCTTTTTATGGTAATCTGTTCTTTCCAGTTTGCCGTTATGGCAACAAAATACGAAAAGGTAAGCGGTATTGTCGACTATGCAGAGGCAACCTGCGGTAAAAACTACGGCTATTTTATGGCGTGGTTTATGGTCAACATCTACTATCCTGCGATGACGGGCGTTCTCGCATGGGTATCCGCAAGATACTTCGGTGTTCTTTTCGGCTGGACACCTGACAGTGCGGAGGTTCTTGCTCTGGCAGGCTTTTTCCTTGTCTGCTCCTGCGTAATAAATACGCTCTCTCCCAAACTTGCAGGTAAGTTCCAGGTAAGCACGACGATTATCAAGTTTATCCCGATTACTCTTATGGCAGTTATCGGTACAATTTCGGGTCTTGCAAACGGCACTCTTACGGGCAACTTTACAAACGTTGTGGTTGAGAGTACGGGCGGCGGTCTGTTTGCGGCAATTATAGCAACCGTATTTGCATACGAGGGTTGGATTGTTGCAACCTCAATAAATGCCGAACTTAAAAATCCCAAGAAGAATCTTCCCATTGCGCTGGGTGTCGGCTCACTCATCGTCGTTGCGACCTACGTTTTATACTTTATCGGCGTTGCAGGCGGTGCAAGCACTGACGTGCTTATGACAGACGGCGGTGCAGTTATTGCATTCGGCAACGTATTCGGCAGTATCGGCGGCAGCATACTCAATATCTGTATTGTAATTTCGTGTCTTGGAACACTCAACGGACTTATGGTGGCGGCAACACGTGGTATGTACGCCATTGCAGCAAGGGATGAAGGTCCTGCGCCTGCTATGTTCGGTCAGGTTGACCCCGTTACCAATATGACGACGAATTCATCAATCTGGGGCCTTTTGGTCTGCTCGGCATGGATGCTCTACTTCTACGGTGCAAATCTTACAGGCGGTTGGTTCGGTCTCTTTAATTTCGATTCGTCGGAGCTTCCGGTTGTCACGATTTACGCACTTTACATCCCGATATTTATCGCATGGATGAGAAAAGAAAAGGAAATGGGTGTGTTCAAGCGTTTCGTTCTGCCTTCACTTTCGATTCTTTCCTGTCTGTTTATGATTTTTGCGGCAGTTTACGCACACGGTATAACGCCCTATCTTAATGCAAAAGCAAACGGCGTATTTTCATTCCCCGTACTCTTCTATCTCATAATATTTGCAGTTATAATGGTACTCGGCGGGGTATTTAGGAAATCTTCAAAAAAAGAAGATAAATAAACTTTATTGACAAATATAATTATATATGTTATAAAAATATTATCTCAATTGGAAAGAGTATTTCCGAAGCAAGATATTGATTGAGTTAAAAGCTCAGTTTTACTGGTTAGTTATTAAAAATATGTGCCTGTGGCATACAACTTGTGAAATGGTCAATAAGAGTAGTAAAAGCTTGCTATATAGACTCTAAATCCATTGGGAATAAAAAGCACTCGCTTTGGGTGTGTAATACTGTTTCTCACAAGTGGCATGCTGCATACGCAGTATGCCTTTTTTTATTGTGGTTATGAGGGGGAGAACGGTATGAAAAAAATAATCGAGCTTAAAAACATATCAAAGGCGTTTGACGGGGAAACGGTGCTTGACAATATCAGCCTTGATATTTACGATAACGAGTTTGTGACGCTTCTCGGTCCGTCGGGCTGCGGTAAGACGACGACGCTTCGTCTTATCGGCGGTTTTGAATATCCCGAGAAGGGGGACGTAGTGTTTATGGGTGAGAGGATAAACGTCACGCCTCCCCATAAAAGAAACGTAAACACCGTTTTTCAGAAGTATGCGCTTTTTCCGCATCTCAACGTTTTTGAAAACGTTGCGTTTCCGCTTCACGAGCGTAAACTGCCCAAGGCGGAGATAAAGGAAAAGGTTGAGCAGATGTTGTCACTCGTAATGCTCTCAGGCTTTGCCCAGAGAAGTGTGACGAGTCTTTCAGGC
>JAZSCG010000212.1:0-2383 GCA_045602805.1 Feifaniaceae bacterium | reverse complement strand
AAAAACTGCTTCATCATAACAAACGACTTTGCTGATGAAACTATCTTCGCATCGGGGTAAATCTTAACAAAGTTTTCTATGTTTGCCGAATGGTCAGGCTCCATATGATGAACGACAAGGTAATCGGGCGTTCTCTCACCGAGAACGTCTGCTATATTGCCCAGCCATTCCTGTGTGAACCTTGCATCCACCGTGTCCATAACCGCAATTTTTTCATCTATGATAACGTAGGAATTATATGCCATTCCGTTCGGAACGTCATACTGACCTTCAAATAAATCTATATCACGGTCATTAACCCCTACATATCTGATACTGTCCGAAATAAACATCATTTTCCTCCATATAACTGTGTAATTATATTATATAAAAATTTCTCAACTATTCAACTGTTTTTGTGTTCACAGTAAAAAAATACCTGTTCTTTGCCCAAGTGTTCTTAAGGACACTTGGGCAGTTTTATTCGCCTTGCGGCGAGTGATATTGCTTTGCAGTGATATTTGAACTTCGTTCAAGTGATATTGCCTTCGGCAGTTTTTGGTGAATAAAATATCACTCTGTGCGTTTAGCACAGAATATCACTATATAAAAATTACTACCCGAAAAAGAGTTTTATTTTCTCTTCTTCGGGTAGTTTTGTCTTATACTGTTGCAAGCAGGAAATTTGTGTGCCAAATTTCGCTTTTATTAAAGAAAACTGTCCTTAGCAACCCTGTTCTTTCCGAACAGGTGTTTTTTATAATGATAAACAGATTCCTGCAACTGCGCCGAGTGCAATATAAAGAATCGGATGCTTTTTAAATCTGAACACAAGAAAAGTGATTATTGCGAATAAAACGGCTTTTTTTACGTCGATAAACTGATACCAGACTGTCGCAAGTTTATTTACGAAAGTCGTTTCAAAAAGTGTCATAACCGACACGGATATAAGCCCCACGACCGCAGGACGCAGACCGAAAAACACGCTGTCCACAATCTTGTTTGAACGGAACTTGTCCAGAAATCCCGCAATTATGAGAATTACTATCAAACTTGGCAGAACAAGTGAAAGAGTTGCTGCTATACCACCTAAAATACCTGCTGTTTTAAAGCCTGCATATGTAGCCACGTTTACGCCTATCGGACCGGGTGTGGATTCCGCAACGGCTATCATCGCCGTGAGTTCGTTTGCCGTAAACCAGCCGTACTTTTCCGCCATCTTAAAGAGAAACGGAAGTGTTGCAAGACCGCCGCCGACAGAAAAGAGTCCTGTCTTGAAAAATTCAAAGAAGAGTT
Organism: Feifaniaceae bacterium; assembly: GCA_045602805.1. GTDB lineage: Bacteria > Bacillota > Clostridia > Oscillospirales > Feifaniaceae > RGIG6165. Next base: position 1,108 of record JAZSCG010000212.1, on the reverse strand, counting down.
TTAAAAAAATCATTTTATTTCTCTCCTTTCACGGCTTTATATACCGCACCGCATACACCTGCACACAGCACTATAATTATAGGAGATACTTTGAGAAACATCGAGGCACAGAAGGATGCCAATGCAACAACAATGCCGAAAATGTTTTTGATGCCCGATTTGCCCATTTTGATAACCGACTGCACCATAAGTGCGCAGACTGCCACGGATATGCCCGAGAAGGCGTGCTGTACAACAGCATTACCCATAACGAGTTCAAGCACACTTGCTATTGCGGTTATTATTATGAGCGACGGCGCAATAACGCCAAGTGTTGCCACTATACCGCCGATAACACCCTTCTTTTTATGTCCGACAAAGGTCGCCGTGTTTCCCGCAATGACCCCGGGGGTGCACTGCCCTATGGCAAAATAGTCGACAATTTCTTCAAGCGTCACCCATTTGTACCTATCGGCAAGTTCCCTTTCAAGCATGGGAAGCATCGCATATCCGCCGCCGAAGGTAAGTGAGCCTATTTTAAAAAATGCCCAGAAAAGTTGTAATAATTCTTTCATTTTTACAGTAATTTAACCCCTGCTTTTTCACAAATCTCGACCGTATGTGCATCCCATACGCTTGACTGAACCTCACCTATATGAGCACAGCCCATCATAAGCATACAAAGACGGCTCTGTCCTATACCGCCGCCTATTGTAAGCGGAAGTTCGTCATTTAAGAGCATCTTATGGAAAGGCAATTCCCTTCTGTCATCACAGCCCGATATTCTGAGCTGACGGTCAAGCGACTCTGCATCAACGCGGATACCCATTGAAGAAATTTCAAACGCCCTTCCCAGAACGTCGTTCCAGAACAGAATGTCACCGTTAAGCTGCCAAGCGTCATAGTCGGGTGCCCTGCCGTCATGCGGTTTGCCCGTGCGGAGTGCACCGCCTATCTGCATAATACAAGCGGTCTTATGCTCCTTCACGTATGCATTCTCCCTTTCGGAGCCCGAAAGGTCGGGATACATATCCTCAAGCTCCTGCGTCGTGATAAACGACACCTCTCTGTCAATTTCCACACGGAGCTGGGGATATCTGACGTGCAGACGGTCATTCGTATCGCATAT
>JAZSCG010000211.1:0-2064 GCA_045602805.1 Feifaniaceae bacterium | reverse complement strand
CTTTGTTTTATTGTTAAAATACGGTTTCCGTGGTATAATATACCGAAACACGTTAAAAAGGATGTTTTTTGATGAACGCTAAACCGATATATAAATTTTTAGCGGCAATTTTAAAAGCCGTCTATCCGAAAATTACGGCTGGCGGGACAGAAAATATACCCGATGAGCCCGTTATAATAGTAGGTAACCACTGTCAGATTCACGGTCCGATTGCCTGCGAGTTTTATTCACCCGTAAAACGCCGCACCTGGGTTGCCGGTGCAACGACAAGTCTTAAAGACGCTCCTGCATACGCCTACGAGGATTTCTGGTCGCAGAAGCCGAAGTGGCAGTTGCCCTTTTTCAAAATGGTGTCGTATATTGTATCACCGCTTCTCGTGCTTATCAACAGTAATGCGCAAACTATTCCCGTTTACAGAGATAAACATATTCTCTCAACCTTTAAACGCACCGTTTCCTGCCTTGAGGGTGGGGAAAGTATCGTCATTTTTCCCGAGCATGACGTAAAGTGCAACAATATCATTTACGATTTTCAGGACAAATTTATCGATATAGCAAGGCTCTATTACAAAAAGACGGGCAGAAAGTTATGCTTCGTGCCCCTTTACATAGCACCCAAAATGAAAAAAATGTATTACGGCAAGGGCGTTTACTTTGAGCCCGAAGCGGTTATGGAGGATGAACGAAGAAGAATATGCGATTATCTTATGAATGAGATAACCGATATTGCACGCTCACTTCCGACACACACCGTCGTGCCGTACAGAAACATTCCCAAAAAATATTATCCGACAAACAAGGAGGTCGGAAAATGAGAAAGCCTATCGTCGATTACAGAAACTTCCGACTGTCAAAAATAAATACTCCCGAATTTTCACATCTGAAATACCTTCTCGGCTGGGTGGGTTATTTTATAATGTATGTTCTTACCGAAAATCTCATACCGAGGGAAAACTGTTACGTCGTGCACAGTACAGTTGACGATATAATCCCCTTTTGCGAGATTTTTGTGATACCCTACGTTTTCTGGTACGTGCTTGTGGCGGGAAGCCTTCTTTGGTTTGCACTTTACAACGTTGACGGCTTTAAAAAGCTTTCAACCTACATCATTATCACGCAGGTGATTGCAATGACGGTCTATATAATTTTCCCCAACTGCCAGAATCTGCGTCCCGAAATTTTTGTAAGGGACAATATCTTTACAAAGCTCGTCGGTCTGATATATACTGTTGATACAAGCACTAACGTATGCCCCTCTTTACACGTGGGCTACTCGCTGGGAATACTCTCGGTATGGCTGAGGGAAAAATCCGCCTCAAAGGGTATTAAAATTTTCGTTGCCGTCACCGTTTTACTCGTATGTATGTCGGTCACGTTTATTAAACAGCACTCGTTTGTTGACGTTATTGCCGCCATTCCCATGTGCCTTATTGCAGAATATCTGGTTTTTTACAGGAGGAAAAAATGACGGATACTAAAAAAGAACTGATGCGTTCACTTAAATTCACACTTTTTTCGATAAGTGCAGGGCTTATACAGATAGTAAGTTACACTCTTTTTATGGAGGTACTGCACCTTGTACCGTGGGTATCATACCTTGTTTCGCTGATACTCTCGGTTGTGTGGAACTTTACTTTAAACCGCAAGTACACCTTCCACTCGGCAAACAACGTGCCTGTTGCCATGCTCAAGGTTTTGGCGTTTTATCTCGTCTTTACCCCGCTTTCAACGTGGTGGACGAAGGCACTCACCGAGGCGGGCTGGAACGCTTATCTCGTTGAATTTCTTACAATGCTTATAAACTTTGTGACCGAATTTCTTTTCCAGCGCTTCGTTGTTTTCAGAAACAGTATTGATACGGCAAATGTTTAAGAAGTTTATTGTATCAGCAATACTTGCCATATCGTTATTTCTGTTTATACTCTCCTTTTCCATATCCCTGCCGATATACGTGCGTCCGTTTTACTATGCGCATATCGAGGCTATGGACTTGCCATCACAAAGCGGTTTTACCGAAAACGAGATAAAAGAGGCGTATGACGAGGTACTCGATTATTTAACACT
>JAZSCG010000210.1:0-8730 GCA_045602805.1 Feifaniaceae bacterium | reverse complement strand
ATGACTTCCTTTGAATCGTTCGACATACGATATAACGAGTCCCCGTCATTCGGGTCTATATAGAAAAGATAGTCGGCATTACCCGCATAACTACCGCCTGGCGGAACATCGGTTACGTGAGAAGCGGGTGGAACATCTGTTACTGGAGCAGGCGGCGTGGGAGTTTGAGTAGACGTGCAGGACGACAAAAGTGTTAGAATGATTAGACATAAAAGTATGTTGCGGATTTTCAAGATAACCTCCTTTTATAGAAAATGGATTGCATAAATCATTTTTCTGATTTTCGTTTTTTTTTGCTGTGGTTATATTTTTATCTCATATCCTCAACCACTTTTTCGGGGGGATTGTCAAGCACGTCGGGCTTTTTCATAACGCCCCTCAGATACTTGAATGCCGATGCATAATAATGACCGTCACAAATACGCTCGTCACATACTATTGACATATCCATACAGCGCTTTGTCACTACGTTGCCCTCTTTATCAAGCTCGTTTTTCTCGTACTTTGCACCGATACCCATAAATACGGGCAACGTACCGAAATCATACAAATGATGGAATACTGGCTTGATACCCAAAGATGCCATATTTGTGATAAATATTGATGCATGGAAGGGACTTTCTTTGGTGAGTGCTCTGGGCAAAAGACCGAAGTAGTCTAAAAGCTTTAAAAGCCATACCGTAAACTTTAAAAACACACCGGGTATATAGTTTAAGACTTTTACAATTGCATCCATACCGTTTTGAGCATCTTCATCCTTATTGTCGTTGATGAGTGCATTCATCTTACGGTAGATGTCCTCAGCAGTATCTGCAGGGGTTGCAAACACCTTGATACAGGTTTCGGGCGCATCAAGCGTAAGTGATTTTTTTATGGTCATGGAAATTTCAACGCCGTTTCTGGCATATCTTTTCTGACCTCTTATAAAGCGGTTGATGCCGGGACGCTGTGAAATCGTCCTAACGTAAGCAGCCGCAAAGATGTGAAGCATGCCAAAGCCCTTCAAACCTTCTTCACGCTTGCGCTTTATATACTTTTCACATTCGCCGATATCAAAAGTTTCGATAAAATAGTTTGATGCTGCATCCCTGTCGGGCATAATATAGTTTCCGACAAGGTCCATCGGGGGAGTGCCTTTGATTTTTCTGCCTTCTTTAGCCATAAGTTGTACCATCCCTCTTTTTATATACACATATTATGACATAAAATGACTTTCTATGCAAACTTTTTATTTAACTTGCACTAAATATAGTGTATAATATATGGTATAGATTTATTTAATGCGAGGAGATATTGTTATGTCCGATAAGAAAAAAATACTTGTTGTAGAAGATGAAAAGACAATATCCGATATTGTAGTATTCAATTTAAAAAAAGCGGGATTTGATATTCTTACCGCATATGACGGAATTGACGGGGCTAAAAAGGCTATAGAAGAAAAGCCTGATTTGGTGCTTCTTGATGTCATGCTTCCCGGTATGGACGGTTGGGAGATACTTCAGAAGGTTCGTGAAGTGTCCAACGTTCCGATAATAATGCTTACGGCAAGAGTTGAGGAAGACGATAAGGTCAGGGGCCTTGAACTCGGGGCAGATGACTATATTACAAAGCCGTTCGGCATACAGGAGCTTACTGCAAGGGTAAGGGCAAACCTGCGTCGCAGTGCAGAGTATGTTTCACAGACAAAAACGTCTGTTTACGGTGATTTAACGATAGATTTAAACAATTATTCGGTATCAAAAAACGGTGTGACCATAGAACTTTCGGGCAAGGAATTTGCCCTTGTGAGTTTTCTTGCACAGAACAGCGGTAAGGTCTATTCAAGAGAAGACCTTATGAGTGAAGTGTGGGGGTATGACGGCTACTTCGGTGATGTAAGGGCGGTTGACGTTATGATAAGACGTATCAGGGAAAAACTTGAGGATGATCCGTCAGAACCGCAGTACATCAAAACAAAACGTGGAATGGGATACTATTTCGGCGGATGATGAAAAAATCTTTTGGAGGCAAATATGTTCAAGGGCTTACAGGCAAAAATGGTGCTTATACTTGTCCTTTTGTCGGTTCTGTCAATGTCTATTGTCGGCGTTGTTCTTGTAAACTCTGTCGGTTCATTTTATGAGGAAGACTTTGCAAGTCAGATGGACAGTTTCTTTTCAGGAACTGTGCTCACACAGATAACCGATTCGGCAAATGCAGATGAAAGCGGGCAGGAACTTTTTGATGTTCTCTCTGTATATTCGTCACAGCTCGGTCTTGATACATACAGAAATATGTATATCCTCAACGAAGAGGGGATTTTGATCTCGGGAACAAACAGACAGCTCGGACAGGCGCTTGCAAAGACTGAAAATATGCTTTCGGCAATGAGTGGAGGAGGCAATACACAGACGCCCGGAAGCGAAGGGTATATGGACTATGCGAAGAAGATAACCACAGACAGCGGCAAGACGTTTATCATCTATATAAAAGATACTAAAGAGGAAGTACGTGATCTTTTGTGGGTGATGATTATTCTTATCATCAAGACGGTGGTTATTGCGATATTTATTGCATTTTTGCTGAGTTTCATATTGGCGGGTGCCATATCAAGACCTATCAAAAACATCACAAAGAGCGTAAAAAAGATACAGGAGGGGGACTTCTCGTATCATATAGATTCTGCATCGAAAGATGAGATAGGTATGCTTTCTGAGAGTTTCAATGATATGGCACAGGTACTTGAAACCACTCTTTCAAAAATTGAGGATGAGAGGGAAAAGCTTTCCACAATATTCCTTTATATGACAGACGGTGTCGTTGCATTTGACGACAGAGGTATGCTTCTGCACATTAACGAGACGGCAAGCGGAATACTCGGCAGGCCGTATATTGTAGGTGCAGCCACATTTGAAGCGGTATTTTTTGAACACACCGATTTAAATTTTGAGGAAATGCAGGAAAAGCTTACAAACGGCACCTTTGTCAGTGAAATAACAATCAATGATAAAGTGTATAAATGCGACTTTGCCGATTTTTCACACGGCAACAAGGGCAGAGGTATAATCACGGTTATTCACGATATTACGGAGCAGGCTGAAATAGACCGTTCACGGCGTGAATTTATTGCAAACGTATCACATGAATTGCGTACACCGCTTACAAATGTAAAGAGTTATACCGAAACAGTCGTTGAAAACAGCGATATGGAAGAGGATGACAAAGCACGTTTCCTTGGTGTTGTACTCAGTGAAACTGACAGAATGATAAGTATTGTTAAAGACCTGCTTGTCCTCTCACGTCTTGATAACAGAAAAATGGACGTTGTTATGACACCTTTTTCAGCAAAAGAGGCAGTTATTGACGTCTACAATGCAATGAAGATTGAGGCGGAAAAACACAATCAGACGATAACGTATGAAGCCCCCGAAGATATGGCACAGGTTCTCGGCGATAAGGGCAGAATAGAGCAGGTGCTTGTAAATGTGGTTTCCAACTCGGTAAAATACACACCCGACGGCGGCGAGATAAATATCAATGTGGCAGAGGGTGATGACGGTATTGTGTTTACCGTGAAAGATAACGGTATGGGCATACCCGAAGAGAGTTTAAAACATATTTTTGAGAGATTTTACAGGGTGGACAAAGCCCGTTCAAGAGAGCAGGGTGGTACAGGTCTGGGTCTTTCTATTGCAAAAGAAATAGTAGAGGCACACGGCGGCACCATAAAAATGGAAAGCTCGGTCGGACGTGGCACTACTGTCACGATAGTATTAAGGAAGAATAAATGAAGCGTGCTGTGGAATTTATCAAGACAATACTCATAATATTTCTTACGGCATCAATGCTTGTGATGACGGCAAGACTTATGCTGTCGGATATATTTTCGACAGGTACGGGAAGCGTTGTAAAGAATGAAAGTTCATTTTTTACAGGTCTCGGTCTGCCGTTTCTTGCAAAATATTTTGAAAAAGGTACAGTCGGTACACAAAGCGAGTTTTCGCAGAGTACGCTTGTTTATCCGAGTTCTGTAACTGTCAGGGAAAACGGTGTGCAGATAAGTTCATTCGGTGATGAAAAACTTATAATTTTATCGTATGATGCAATCAGCGACACCGTAGCAAAGTTTATCACGGGTGCAGTAACCCAAAGTGACGATGATTTTGAAGTCTACACCCAAAATGACGGTGTACTTGTAGACTTCGGCAGAAGGATACCGCTTGACATACTTTGCAGGATATCGGCAAACAGAGCATCAAAGGCAGGGGATATTCTTGTTGAGAGGCTGTATATTTACGATGCTGACGGGTATTTGAACTGTGCATTCACGGACGGAGAAAAAACGTATACATTTGACTCTGTTAAAGGAAACACGGGTGTTACCGTTTCAGATATCGGCGGCGTAGAAACAAGCGACATTTCGGTGCTTGACGGGCTGTTACCCGATGTGAAAATCAAGGGCGGAAGTGCCATACCCGTCGGACAGATTACCTTACCGCTTCTTGAAAAAAGCAATAAGCTCTATAATGCAGAGGCAGGAAACTACTCTTTTGCAAATCTTTCTGCGGTACTGACAAAATTCGGCATAAACTCAGGCTCGCTAAACAATGAGATTAAAGAAGACGGTTCGGTCATCTATGTTGAAAATTTAAGAAGTATTATGGCGCAGACTGACGGCAGCGTATCATTTGCGGCATATCAGGATAACGGAGGCATTTCTCTGGCAAACTATATAGGACAGGCGGGGGAAAAGGGCTATTCCGTTCGTGATGTCATAATAGCATCACAGAAGTTTTTATCATCTTTTGAAAAAGAACTTCTGGGCGGTGAGGCGTCTCTGCGTCTGAAAAACGCCTATTATGACAGTGAACAAAAAGGGTACGTTACTGAGTTTGAATACTGTGTAAACGGTATATCTATAAAAAATTCAGGGGTATCGGCAAGGCTTGTTTATCGGAACGGTTACTTTGTAGCTGCTGATATTTTGTTTGAAAGTTATGCATATTCACAGCAGAAGGCACAACTTGAAAGTCTTGAAAACTTTATACGTCTGTATGCAAATCGCAGAGGTACGTTGAATAAAATAACGATTGCATATGAAGACGGTACACCTGATTATCTGTTTTATTGGGAGGACTGATTTATGGACTGGCACAGAGTAAAGACGCTCCTTCTGGCATTGCTTATACTTGCAAACGGTTATCTTGCTTATAAACTGTATGATACAGAGCGTGACAGGGATTATATATCAGACAGTTATGTTCAGCAGGCGGCAGATTCACTCAAATCAAGGGGCATATTCATATCGGCAGATAATATTCCGCAGAAAAGGCCCGTCGAGCCGATAGTGATAACGACGGGTGCAGAGGATGAATATGCTTCTTTTGTAAATAAGCTTGCCGGTGAAAACGAAGTGTCGGTGTCTGTTACCGAGACGGGTAAAGTATATTCTTTCGGCAACAATATGTTTACGGTTTTTAATGACGGTGATTTTGAATATGTTGTATCGGACACCGGTGAAAACGAAGTTGTCAGCAGGCGAAGGGCACAGTCTCTTACAAAGACATTCGTTGAGATATCGGGACTCTCGTCGGCAGATTTCAAAATAACTCAGTCAGAAGAGAGTGAAAATGGTTTCACCTTTACAGTACAGCGTTATAAGAATAAACTTCCTATTGAGGATTACACAACAGAGGTTGAGATAGTAGGCAAAAAAGTTGCACGGGCAAGAGGCAAGTTACTTACAGGTACGGTATCGAGTGAGATAGCGACGGATTTTTCTGATTCGGTAAACGTACTTTTTGCGATAGCAAGTGCACTCGACGAAGAAGAAATGAGAATAAAAACAATGACACTTACATATGTGGCAGGAGAGAATTCTCCCGAAATTGCTTTTACGCCGATGTATGTCATTAAAACGGATGAGTATAACTTCAAATACGACTTAAGTACGGGACAGATTATTGAATAATATTTCAAAATTTCCTATACTTTTCAAAAAAATAATGTTATAATAGATAAGAGTAAGAAAAACACACGATGTTTAACTATATGTAAAGTTTTTGAACTTTACACCCCTAACGGCCGAACGGTTCGGCAAAAACATTTTAAGTAACGGAGGGTGAATATATTTGGACAAGTATGTAATTAACGGTGGGCATCCTCTTTTCGGTGAAGTTACGGTGAGCGGTGCAAAAAATGCCGCAGTTGCCATACTTCCTGCCGCAGTGCTTGTTAAAGCACTTGTCAGAATAGAGAATATTCCCGACATAAGCGATGTCCGTCATATTTCTGATATGCTTCAGTATATGGGTGCATCGGTCAGACTGATAAATAAGACGACTCTTGAAATAGATACCACACATATAAAAAATATACAGCCTCCATACGATATGGTCAGAAAGCTTCGTGCCTCCTACTATTTTATCGGCGCACTTTTGGGTAGATTCGGTGAAGCGCACGTTGCAATGCCCGGTGGCTGTGATTTCGGCACACGTCCGATTGACCAGCATATTAAGGGTTTTGAAGCGCTTTCTGCCGACATCAGTATCGGTGAGGGCGGTATTGTCGATGCCACCTGTAAGGAAGGCAGGCTTAAAGGCTCATCGGTCTATCTTGACGTTGTTTCGGTAGGTGCAACGATGAATGTTATGCTTGCAGGCGTTCTTGCCGAAGGTGTAACGGTTATTGACAATGCGGCACGTGAACCTCATATAGTTGACCTTGCAAACTTCCTCAATGCCTGCGGTGCAGACATAAGGGGTGCAGGTACGGAAACGATAAAAATCAAGGGTGTGGAGAGTCTGCATGGTTGCACGTATTCCATTATTCCCGACCAGATAGAGGCGGGCACATATATGGCGCTTGCGGCGGCAACGGGCGGAAGAATAGAAGTAAAAAATCTTATTCCCAAGCATATGGAATCCATTACGGCAAAGCTTGTTGAAATGGGCGTTTCCGTCACAGAACTTGATGACAGTATAATTGTTGAAAAAGGTCCTGCAAGGCTTGAGAAGATAAATCTTAAGACTATGCCTTATCCCGGATTTCCGACGGATATGCAACCGCAGTTCGGTGTGCTTATGTGTCTCGCAGACGGGGCAAGCAAGCTTACCGAGGGTGTGTACGACAACCGCTTTAAGTATATGGATGAGCTTCGCAGAATGGGTGCAAATGTTTCGGTTGACGGCAGGATTGCTTTGATAGAAGGCGTGCAGGAGTTTAAGGCGGCACCGCTTTCAGCGTGTGACCTGCGTGCAGGTGCGGCACTTGTTATGGCGGCACTTGCAACCAACGGTACGTGTGAGATAGATAACATCAAGTATATCGAGCGAGGATATGAGAATTTTGTGGGCAAGCTCAGTGCACTCGGTGCAGATATAAAAAAGATAACGGTGCCTGACGGTCCTGTTTTAGAAAAAGCAAATTAAAGAAGTAATACCAACACTTTTCTGTGTTGGTATTATTATATAGGAAAGATATATGAAATTTTGTACTTTGTTTTCGGGCAGTAGCGGTAACTGCACTTTTATTGAATACGGCGACACGAGGATACTTGTGGATGCCGGCAAAAACGTCAAGACGATACGGTGTGCCCTTCAAAAAATCGGATATGATTTGCCTGACATTGACGTCATTTTGCTGACTCACGGGCATAGTGACCATGTCGGCGCACTCAAAGTGCTGGCAGGGCGTTATTCTATGCCCATAATGGGTACCTTCGGCACGCTTGACCATGTGCTTGACACCTGCGGTGACGTTATGCCGTCAAGGCTTACACTCATAGATACCGACAGCATATACAAAATAGGTGACATATCGGTAAACGTTTTTTCAACGCCTCACGATATTGAGGGTAGTGTGGGCTATTCTTTTTTTGCTGACGGCAAAAGGCTGACGATAGCGACAGATATGGGATGCGTAACAGACGGTACATATGAGCTTATGAAGAAATCCGACTTTGTTATAATTGAGTCGAATTACGATGTGGATATGCTTGAAAACGGGCCTTATCCGCCACAGCTTATTTCAAGAATAAAAAGCAATAAGGGACACTTGTCTAATGAGGACTGTGCAAAAACAATATGCAGACTCGTGACAGACGGGGTGTGTCATTTTATGCTTGCACATTTAAGTGTCAATAACAATACAAAAGACCTTGCGATGAGGGAAACGATTGAAAAACTCATTTCGCAGGGTGTAAAACCGGGTGAAGTAACGGTTGATATAGCACCGAGGGATGAAACGGGAAGGATGTTTGTTATATGAACGTAAAACTTATTGCAATGGGCAAACTTCGGGATAAGTATTTTTCTGATGCATTTGCAGAGTATGAAAAACGCCTTTCGGCATACTGTAAATTTGAACTTATTCAGTTGAATGAAGAACGCTTTTCTTCTGACAATGCACCCCGTAAAGAAATAGACACGGCACTCGAAAAAGAGGCGGACGTGATTTTATCAAAGATACCAAAGGGTGCACTCGTGATATCGCTCTGTGTCGAGGGCAAGCAGATGACGACGGAGGAGTTTTCATCACTTATTGATAAATCGGCAGTATCGGGCAGGAGTGACATCTGTTTTGTTATAGGAAGCTCGTACGGTCTGTCGGACAGGGTCAAACAGCGCTCGGATATAAAACTTTCCTTCTCGAAAATGACCTTTCCGCATACGCTTATGAGGGTTATTTTTGCAGAACAGTTATACAGGGCTTTCAAAGTATCCCGAGGCGAAACATACCATAAATAAAAAA
>JAZSCG010000209.1:0-1888 GCA_045602805.1 Feifaniaceae bacterium | reverse complement strand
TATATGAGGTGTAGGATAATTCATAATCATTCCTCCTTTATATCTCTATTATAAATCATTTGACAAATAAATAATAGAGTTTTATACTTATATATATTTTATTTTGAGAACTTATTATGGAAATCAGAAATTTTCAACTTTACATTTGAGTAAGACGGAGTCTTTATGAAAAAAGTTGCAGTTATAAATGACATATCGGGGTTTGGTCGCTGTTCGCTGTCAGCGGCTCTCCCCGTCATATCCGCAATGGGTATTGAGTGTAATCCCCTGCCGACTGCGGTGCTGTCAAATCAGACGGGGTATCAGAGCTTTCTCTGCCACGACTGCACCGACCTTATGGACGGTTTCATTGATGAGTGGAAAAAGCTTTCAGTGCATTTTGACGCCATTCTGACGGGCTACTGTGCAAGTGCAGAGCAGATTGAAAAAATACGCCATTTTATAACGGCATTTATGAAAGAGGATACGCTTTTCGTGTGCGACCCCGTTATGGGTGATGACGGCAAAATCTATTCCACGTATAACGAAGAGATGTGTGAAAAGGTATGTGCCCTTGCAAAGCATGCAAATATAATTACGCCGAATTTAACCGAGCTTGCAATTATGACGGGTGTTGACTACGGCAAGCTAATTACCGTTGATATAATAGGTGAAAGTGCAAAAAAACTTATCACGGGACCGCTCCACACGGTTATCGTGACGGGACTGCGTGAGGGTGATCACGCAACAAACCTCGTCGTCACCAAGAATGAGATTACGCCCGTTACCAACGTTATGTACGGGGGCAGTTACTCGGGTACGGGTGACTTGTTTTCATCAACGCTGTGCGGCGGCGTCGTAAAGGGGCTTGACGTTATCAGCGCAACACGCCTTGCAGGTGACTTTATAAGCAGAGCCGTTGCAGACACCTACGCCGAGAATACCGACAGAAACGACGGTGTGAATTTTCAGAAATATCTGGGGATGCTCATATGAACAAAACGAAAAAACTGGTAACGGCGGCACTTTTTGCCTCACTTATAGCGGTGTGTACCGCCTTTATAAAAATCCCGACGGGGATAAACGCAGGCTACGTTCACTTTGGTGACGCACTGATATATCTTGCATCAACTATGCTTCCCCTGCCCTATGCGGTGACGGCGGCGGCAATCGGCGGTGCATTTGCCGACATTATGGCAGGGGCAACGCTGTGGGCGCCTGCAACGGCAATAATAAAGGCACTGAATGTTTTGCCCTTCATTTTAAATAAAAAAATTGCACCCGTTTTATCGGGTGTCATCACGGCGGCAGGCTACTTCGTTGCCGAAGCAATTCTTTTCTCGGCAGAAAGCGCACTTTTAAGTCTTCCCTTTTCGCTTATTCAGGCAGTGGGAAGTGCGATAATCTATTACATTTTTTCAACGTTTCTCAAACACAGGAGAGTTTAATTATGGCTGATATTTTATACACATTTGAAAATTCCGTTTATCTCAACATAACCAACACCTGCCCGTGTAAATGCAAGTTCTGCATACGAAACAACGGCGACTCGGTGGGTGATGCTTCAACACTCTGGTTTGAGGGGCACGCCCCCTCGTTTGACGAGATAAAGTCGGCAATAGACGCTTTTGATTTTTCCACCTACAAGGGTGAAATCATCTTCTGCGGTTACGGTGAGCCGACGGCGGCTTACAAAAATTTCACTCAGACCTGCAGTTACATCAAAGAAAAACTCGGTCTGCCCATTCGTCTTAACACCAACGGCCTTTCCGACCTTTTAAACGGAAAACCTACGGCAGAGGAAATCTGCTCACTCGTTGACACGGTCAGCATCAGTTTAAATCAGCATACGGCAGAAAAATATAATGAGCTGTGTGTGCCCGCTTTCGGTGAAAAGGCGTTTGATGCA
>JAZSCG010000208.1:0-1624 GCA_045602805.1 Feifaniaceae bacterium | reverse complement strand
GATGCGGAAGAAGATGGCGTTTACAAATTGTATTACGATTTCTCCCAACCCATTTCCCGTCTTCTGGATCACCAGATTCTCGCTATGAACCGGGGCGAAAAGGAAGGGATCCTGAAGCCTAATGTGGCATTGATAGGAAATGAAGGCGCTGCCCTGGTCTGCCGGGCGGCACTGAAGCCGGTGATGAATGTTTCCCAGTTCGTAAAGGCCGCGGCGGAGGATGCCTATGAGCGGCTGATCTTCCCCTCCATCCAGCGGGAGGTCCGCAGCGATCTGAGCGAACGAGCTTATTGCGGTGCCATCCGCAATTTTGCCCTCAACTTAAAGCCCCTTATCATGCAGCCACCTGTCAAGGGTAAGGTTACGCTTGGTTTTGACCCTGCTTACAGAACAGGTTGTAAAATTGCCGTTGTAAATGAAACGGGCGACGTGCTTGACACGACGGTTGTGTATCCCACACCTCCGCAGAACAAGACCGAAGAGGCGGAAAAAACGCTTACACGTCTTATTGACAAGCACAATATAGATATAATTTCAATCGGCAACGGAACGGCATCAAAAGAGAGCGAAATATTCGTAAGTGAACTGATTTCTAAGCTTGATCGAGACGTAAAATATATGGTCGTATCCGAAGCAGGTGCATCGGTTTACTCTGCATCAAAACTCGGTGCGGCAGAATTTCCGCAGTTTGACGTTTCGCTTAGAAGTGCGGTTTCCATCGCAAGAAGATTGCAGGACCCGCTTGCAGAACTTGTTAAGATTGATCCCAAGTCAATCGGTGTAGGTCAGTATCAGCACGATATGGAGCCGAAAAAGCTTTCGGCAAGTCTTGACGGTGTCGTTGAATACTGCGTAAACAGCGTAGGTGTTGACCTCAATACTGCATCTGCACCGCTTTTATCACACATTTCAGGCATAAATGCGAAAACGGCACAGAACATCATTGATTTCCGCACCGAAGCAAAGCGATTCAAAAAGAGAAGTGAACTCAAAAAGGTAAAGGGAATAGGCGAGAAGGCATATCAGCAGTGTGCGGGATTTTTGCGAATCCCCGGCGGTGACGATATACTTGACAATACCTCAGTTCACCCCGAAAGTTACGATGCGGTTAAAAAACTGCTCTCACTTTGCGGTTTTACACTTGATGACGTGGTTAACAAGAATATCGGCACACTCAAAAGCATAGTTGAAAAGACTGGTAAAGAGGAGGTTGCCGAAAAAATCGGTATCGGCGTACCCACTCTTGAAGATATTTTAGAGGAACTTGCAAAGCCCGGCCGTGACCCCCGTGACGAACTTCCGCAGCCCATGCTCAGAAGTGACGTTATGGATATAAACAGCCTTAAAAAAGGTATGGTGCTCAAGGGCACAGTCAGAAATGTTGCCGATTTCGGCGCATTCGTTGACATCGGCGTCCATCAGGACGGACTCGTTCACATCAGTCAGCTGTCGGACAAGTTTGTAAAACGTGCCATGGACGTAGTTTCCGTCGGCGACATAATCAAGGTCGAGATACTTGACGTTGACGTGGCAAAAAAGAGAATATCACTTAAAAAAGTAGATTAAAGAAGAAGGTGGATTTTCCACCTTCTTTTTATACCTCTTGTTCTTTTACAAGTCGGAG
>JAZSCG010000207.1:0-2227 GCA_045602805.1 Feifaniaceae bacterium | reverse complement strand
CATCTATGCCCTTTGTTGCAGCATATCTCATAAGAATTGCCGCTATCTGTTCTCTCGTAACGTTGTCGTTTGGAGCAAACTTGCCTTCTCCGACACCTGTTACTATTCCGTTCTCTGCAGCCCACGCTACGTAACCTGCATACCAGCTTCCGTCTGCCACGTCAGCAAAGTCACTCTTTGCCTGTGATACGTCAGCCTTTGCTATTCTGCCAATTACCGTCACGAGCATCGCTCTCGTCATCTTTCCGTCAGGATCGAATTCGTTTTCGCTTACGCCCTGGAAGTAATTGTTATCTGCCACGTAGTTTACTGCTTTGTTGAACCAGTCTGTCTCTGCCACGTCGATGAACCTTCTGTTGTCATCGGGTGTGGGTGTTACGGGATCTGTCGTTTCACCGTCATCTACCGACGGACCTGCGGGTCCTACCGGTCCTGCTCCGCCACCGGCTGCACCGCCGCCGATACCTGCACCTGCGTTACCGCCGCCGATATCGCCTATGATACCGCCCTGCGTGCCGGGTGTCGTCGTATCACTTCCGCCAACGTCAGTTCCGGGTGTTTCGGGATTAAAGTCAGGCGTTGTGTCGCTGCCACCGTACATCGTAGCATCGTCGATATCGTCAAGAAGTGTCGTGAGTCTTGAAGTATAGTCTTCAAGCATAGCAGTTGACATCGTACCTGAATAGTATCTCTTTGAGAGTTCTTCAAGCTGACTATCAAAGTAGTTTGCGTGACTGTTCCAGATATACGGTGTTCCGTAAGGTGCTGTTCCACCATCAGCAACTACCGTGAGTGAATCCATCTTATCCTCGACATTTTCAAGGAGTGTCGCATAGTCTGCATCAAGAGTCTGATACTTTTCAGTATCACGCTCGAATGCACGTTCCTTGTACTGTGTAGTCGTTGTGATGTTTTCACCGTCCATCGTTACTTTTACGTCACCTGAAATACCTAGTGTAAATACATCTTCTGCATAGCCGCCCGTATTATTATTTGCCAGGTATGTTGGTACCGTTGACCAAGCATAGTGAACTGCGGTTATGTTCTGAATACATACGTCAGGATTAAGTGCACTCATAAAGCCCCACGTATTTGACGTAGCAAAGCCATGATGGCTGAGCTTCATAACGTCACACTTCAAATAGTCCTTTTCGTAGGTTCTGAGCATTGATAATTCAGCATCTTCTTTGATATCACCTGCGGTAAAGTAAGTCTGACCCTGGAAGTTGAATTTCATACCAATAGCACACGGGTTATTAAACGATTTGCTACCCCCATTAACCAGTCTGATTGCTTCTTCAAGCGTGTAGGTCTTGTAGGAGTGATCGCCCGGGTTAAGAATGTCTATTACAACTTGTTCATCGCCTTCGCCTATGATAAATTTATCTCCACGCCTTACCTTTATTTCCTTTATCAGTTCCTTACCTTCAACAGCACGCCTTTTGTTAATTGTATCCATTGTTTGGAGCCATGTACGACGACCTCCACCAGGTACGTTTAACGGATATGTTACTACGTTTTTGACATCAAACGCCCTTAATATCGCCGAAGAGTTTGTATCATGGTCACTATCAAAATGAGAAATTACCATATAGTCAATCGTCTTACCGTCGCCCATGTCGTTTTCCTTCAAGCGTTCGAGAACGTACTTGATGTTATTTATAAGGGCACCGGCCTCAGTCTGACCGTTGTCAATAAGCATTGTTTCGCCGTTCGGGAAGGTAATGAACTGGCCATCACCGAACTTGGTGGCATTGTTTATAAGGAATCTTACCGCACCGTCCTGAGCAGCTTTTCTGCCTTCAAAATGACGGATGACTAATTTACCCTTGTCGTTTGAAGCATCCCAGACGTCCTTATAACCCTGTGTCTCAGGTGCATTAGCCGACGTTATATACTTCTCATACGATCCCGTGTAGTAGTAGTTGAGAAGTTTTGCCGCATCCTCTGCCTCAAGCATCGATACTCTTACATCATCCTTATCACTTACGTCTACGTAATCCTGATCGATAGCAAACTGAGCCATATCCGGATCTGCAGCAAGTGCCCATGCTGAAGTAAAGCTCCATCTCGGATAGAAATTCGGATTAATCTTAACTTTATCTTTATCATCCTTATCCTTGATATTATTATACAGTGCATTATTCAGAGTGTGGTATGTATCAGTCTCATACAAGTTGATATACACGCGACCTAAGTTGCTACCGCCCTGTGAGCGTTTACCAAA
>JAZSCG010000206.1:0-1914 GCA_045602805.1 Feifaniaceae bacterium | reverse complement strand
CAGCGAAGACTCTGAGCAGGGTAAAAAGAATTATGCAAAATCCTGCCGTATTCAGCAGGAGGAGCATGATGCAGTTCGTGGTAGAACCGTAATTCAGCGACATGGCGACAGAATCGTAATACAGAATCCACCTATGCCGACGCTTACAACGGAGGAAATGGATGAGGTTTATTCGTTGCCTTTTATGAGGAATTATCATCCGTCATACGAGGTGTTGGGCGGTGTACCCGGAATTGAAGAAGTTAAATTTTCTATTATACACAACCGAGGTTGCTACGGTGCTTGTAATTTCTGTTCACTTGCATATCATCAGGGCAGACAGATAAGTTGCCGAAGCCACGAATCTGTGATTTCTGAGGCAAAAATCATAACGGAAATGCCCGATTTCAAGGGATATATACACGACGTGGGAGGTCCTACGGCAAATTTCCGTGCACCGTCGTGTGAAGGGCAGGAGAGAAGGGGGATGTGTCCCGATAAAAAATGTCTTGCACCGTCGATATGCCCTGCGGTCAGGGTGGATCATAGCGATTATCTGTCGCTTCTGAGAAAACTTCGTGCATTACCGAAAATAAAAAAAGTATTTATCCGTTCGGGAATACGTTTTGACTATCTGATAGCAGACAAAGACGAGACGTTTTTTAAAGAACTTGTGCAGCATCATGTCAGTGGTCAGCTTAAGGTTGCACCGGAACACTGTTCGGCAAACGTTCTCAAACGTATGGGAAAGCCGAATGTCGACATTTACAACCGTTTTAAAAAGAGGTTTTACGAACTGACACAGAGTATCGGTAAAAAGCAGTTTCTCGTGCCGTATCTGATGTCGTCTCATCCGGGCAGTACGATAAACGATGCGATAGAATTATCGTTATTCTTGAAGAAAGAGGGATTGCATCCCGAACAGGTGCAGGACTTTTATCCCACACCGGGAACGGTGTCTACCTGTATGTTCTATACGGGTCTTGACCCATATACTATGGAAAAGGTCTACGTACCACGTACATCACGTGAAAAAGCAGAGCAGAGGGCACTTTTACAGTATTTCAAGCCCGAGAACAGAAGAATCGTGCTTGATGCACTTCGTAAAGCTGGCAGAAACGATTTGATAGGTACGGGCAAAAACTGTCTCGTTGCACCCATTGCAACTGCAAATAACGTACAAAAACGAAAAGTCAAAAGAAAAAGATGATGAAAATCCTGCAGGTGCAGGATTTTCGTTTTTTATATACAAAATTTGTTATATGTTGTTGAAAAGATAAAAAGATTGTTATATAATAAACAAAGTTAAGATTTTATTAACATTTGACATATTCAGGAGGTTTTAAGTCGATGAGTGTAAAAGTTCCTACTACTTTACCCTTTAAGGGCACTGCAGAGCAGGAAGCAAAGCTTGGTGAAGTCATCCGTAACTATAAGGGTACAGATGGCGCATTAATGCCTGTTTTACAGCAGGCACAGGACATATACGGATACCTTCCGTATGAGGTTCAGCTTATGATATCTGAGGGAATGGGCATTTCACTTGCAGAAGTGTACGGTGTTGCTACGTTCTATTCACAGTTCAATCTGTCACCTAAGGGTAAGTATCAGATTGGCGTTTGTATGGGTACCGCTTGTTACGTAAAGGATTCACAGAAGGTTCTTGAACGACTTGAAATTGAACTCGGTATCAAAGACGGTGAATGTACACCTGACGGTCTTTTCTCACTTGATGCTACACGTTGTCTGGGTTGTTGCGGTCTTGCACCCGTCATTATGATAAATGACGAAGTATACGGCAAAGTTGCTCCCGAAAACGTAAAAGCCATTCTTGATGAGTACAGACAGAAAGGATAAAGACTATGAAGACAAATGCTCAACTCGCTGAGATCAGAGAATTGAATAAGGATGCTATTGCATTAAGACACGGTATTC
>JAZSCG010000205.1:0-27293 GCA_045602805.1 Feifaniaceae bacterium | reverse complement strand
GCGGTCAATTTTTTGGAGGGGGATACATATGAAAATAATCAAGAGAAGCGGTGCGGAGGTTACTTTTGACCCGCAGAAAATAGTTGTGGCGGTCACAAAGGCTAACGAAAGTGTTGTTCCCAGCGCCAGAATGACCCCCATACAGATAAAAAGAATTGCAGAAGACGTTGAAATGGCGGCACAGAATATAAACCGCTCACTTTCTGTCGAAGAAATTCAGGATATGGTCGAAAACCAGATAATGAATCAGCGTGCTTTTGACGTGGCAAGGCGTTATATTACGTACCGTTACAACCGTGCGCTCGTCAGAAAGGCGAATACGACGGATGAACAGATTTTAAGCCTTATAGAATGTAATAATGAAGAAGTTAAGCAGGAAAATTCAAACAAGAATCCTACCGTAAACAGCGTTCAGCGTGACTATATGGCAGGTGAAGTGAGTAAGGATATCACAAAGCGTATTCTTCTGCCTGCTGACATCGTTGCGGCTCACGAGCAGGGTATTATACATTTCCATGATGCTGACTATTTTGCTCAGCATATGCACAACTGTGACCTCGTTAATCTTGAGGATATGTTACAGAACGGTACGGTTATAAGCGGTACGCTTATTGAAAAGCCTCACAGTTTTTCAACTGCCTGCAATATTGCAACACAGATAATTGCTCAGGTTGCATCCTGCCAGTACGGCGGACAGAGTATCAGTCTTACACATCTTGCACCTTTCGTTGATATCAGCCGTAAAAAGATAAGACTTCAGGTTGAAGAAGAACTTAAATCGATAGACGAAAATATTTCCGACGAAAAGATAGATGAAATCACCGAGAAAAGACTGCGTGCCGAAGTTAAAAACGGCGTACAGATGATTCAGTATCAGGTTGTAACGCTTATGACGACGAACGGTCAGGCACCTTTTGTTACTGTATTTATGTATCTCGGCGAAGCGAAGAATGAGCAGGAGAAGAAGGACCTTGCCCTCATTATTGAGGAAACGCTCAGACAGCGTTATCAGGGTGTTAAAAACGAAAAGGGCGTGTGGATAACACCTGCATTCCCGAAGCTTATATACGTTCTTGAAGAGGATAACATACACGAGGACAGCAAGTATTATTATCTCACCGAGCTTGCGGCTAAATGTACCGCAAAGAGAATGGTGCCCGATTACATTTCGGAAAAAGTAATGCTTCAGAATAAGGTGGACAAGAACGGTGACGGTCATTGCTACACCTGTATGGGCTGCAGAAGCTTCCTCACACCTTACGTTGATGAAAACGGCAAGCCCAAGTATTACGGCCGTTTCAATCAGGGTGTCGTTACGGTAAACCTCGTTGATATCGGTCTTTCTGCACAGAAGGATTTGGACAAGTTCTGGGAAATCTTTGACAAGAGAATGGAGCTTTGTCACCGTGCCCTCCAGGCAAGACACGAGCGTCTTACAGGCACCGTTTCGGATGCTGCACCTATTCTCTGGCAGCACGGTGCACTTTTAAGACTTGAAAAGGGAGAGACGATAGACAAGTATCTCCACGGCGGTTACTCTACGCTTTCACTCGGCTATGCAGGTCTGTGGGAGTGTGTATACAGCCTTATCGGCAAGAAGCTTACAGAGCCTGAGGGTGAAAAACTCGGCCTTGAGATAATGAAAAAACTCAATGAATACACGGCAAAGTGGAAGGCTGAAGAAAATATCGACTATTCGCTTTACGGCACACCCCTTGAGAGCACGACTTATAAGTTTGCAAAGTGCCTGCAGAAGAGATTCGGCAAGGTGCCCGGCGTTACGGACAGAAACTATATCACCAACAGCTATCACGTTCACGTGACGGAGGAAATTGATGCGTTTGACAAGCTTGCGCTTGAAGCAAAGTTCCAGACGCTCTCACCCGGCGGTGCTATTTCGTACGTTGAAGTTCCCAATATGCAGAACAACATCGAAGCGGTGCTTTCCGTTATGAAGTTTATCTACGACAACATAATGTATGCCGAACTCAACACCAAGAGTGACTACTGTCAGGAATGCGGTTTTGACGGTGAAATCGGCATCAAGAATGACGGGCACGGCAAGCTCGTGTGGGAGTGTCCCAACTGCGGTAATACCGACCAGTCAAAACTCAACGTTGCACGCCGTACCTGCGGTTACATCGGCACACAGTTCTGGAATCAGGGCAGAACGCAGGAAATCAAGGAAAGAGTACTTCATTTATAAGAGTATATTTTAGAGAAAATAAACTTTTAGTTCAATGATTTTTGATTTATCAAAAATCTCTTCCTTAATTACGAATTCCGAATTAAAATACAAACGAAAAGGGTGTAGCAAATACACCCTTTTTTGACAGGTAACAATATGAATTATGCGGTTATTAAGAAAAACGATATAGCAAACGGAGTAGGGGTGAGGGTGTCGCTTTTTGTGAGCGGCTGCCGTCACCGTTGCAAAAACTGCTTTAATAAAGAGGCGTGGGATTTTAATTACGGTCAGCCGTATACCGAAAAGGTGCAGGATGAAATAATGCAGGCGCTTGACCACGATTACGTTGACGGGCTTTCGTTTTTGGGCGGTGAACCGTTTGAAAAAGAAAACGTGCCGACGCTTATCTTGCTTGCAAAGGAGTTTAAGGAGAGGTTTCCGCACAAAAATCTCTGGTGCTATACGGGTTTTGATTTTGAAAAAGAACTCGTCGGCAGGGATGAAGATACAATGACTTTGCTCTCGTATATAGACGTGCTCGTTGACGGCAGATTTGTTGAAGAACTGAAGGATTTGTCACTTTTGTTCCGTGGCTCGTCAAACCAGAAGATTATTGACGTGAAGGCTTCACTTAAAGAGGGAAAAACCGTGCTTCTGCCGGGCGTATGGAAGCGCAATATGGGCAGCGGCAACATTTATGAGGTGTAGTATGGTATATACAGTTACGTTAAATCCCGCTATTGATTATGTACTTAAAGCAGATAAGGCGGGTGATATATACCGTGCAAAAAGGGCAGAGTGTGTCTACGGCGGAAAAGGTATCAACGTTTCGGTTGTTTTAAACCGTCTTGGCGTGGATAGTACGGCACTCGGCTTTGTCGCAGGCTTTACGGGTGATGAACTTGTCAGACTGCTTGATAAAGAGGGTATAAAGACCGATTTTGTTACACTTGAAAAGGGAAACACGAGGATAAATGTAAAAATTTTAGCAAATGAAGAAATTTTTGTAAATGCACCCGGGCCCGACGTAAGCGACAAAGAAATGCTGGCTTTATTTGAGAAGCTTGATGTTTTGAAGGCGGATGACTTTATTGTTTTATCGGGCAGTGTCCCGAACAATATGCCACAGGATATTTATGAAAAATTAGTTGAAACAGTCACACAAAAAGGTGTAAAATGTGCGGTAGATACAAGCGGTGAAAAACTGAAAAATGTACTGAGGTACAAACCGTTTTTAATAAAACCCAATCATCACGAACTCGGCGAACTTTTCGGGCAGGAAATTTTGCCTGACGATGTTACGAAAATAGAAGAACGTGCTCTGACTTTGCAGAAAATGGGGGCACAAAATGTGCTTGTCAGCAGGGGAGAGTGCGGTGCAACGCTTGTAGATGAAAACGGAAAAATATACCATACCCCTGCGATAAAGGGCAAGCTTGTAAACAGTACGGGTTGCGGTGATTCTATGCTTGCAGGCTTTGTTGCGGGATATATAAAAACGGGTGATTTTGAGACGGCGTTAAAGCTTGGAAGTGCGGCAGGTTCTGCTACCGCATTTTCCTGTCATCTTGCAACAAAAGAGGAAATAGAAAAGACAGGGTTTTGACCTGTCTTTTTTTACGTGCAGAAGACGTGGGCGCCGAAGGTTGCAACTACGGGGCGTGAACGTATCCATTTACTTGTGGCGGTTACGGGGTTATAGTAGTATATCGCACCGCCTGTCGGGTCAATACCGCTCATGGCATCACGGGCGGCTGACCATGCCGAGTCTGAAATCGGCTGATCCCATTGCCCGTCTGCTATTGCCGTAAATGCACCCGGTTGGAAAAGTATATCGTAGATATTGTCAGGGAATGACGGGTGAGAAAGCCTGTTCATTATAACTGCGCCGACGGCAACCTGCCCCGTGTAGCTTTCACCCCTTGCCTCCGCCGATATCATTCTGGCAAGAAGATACAAGTCATCCTCGCTTTGCGACGTGTCGGGAATATTCATCTCAAGTGAGGAAAGCGTTGCCTTTCCTGCGATGCCATCAACGTCAAGAGCGTTGTCCCGCTGATATTCGGACACGGCATTTGCGGTTGCGGCACCGTATTTGCCGTCGGCATTTCCGCTGTAATAGCCCAGAGAAATCAGTTTATTTTGCAAATCGATTACCTGCTGATATGAAAGTGAGGTCGAAAGACCGAGTGCTTTCATTGTAGCATTTCCGCATTTTCCGTCGGGGGTAAGACCGCTGTCCCGCTGAAAAGCTTTTATTGCTTCTTCGGTTGCACTTCCGTACAGCCCGTCCGCATTGTCGAGATATCCGAGATACTGCAGTCTCGTCTGCACCTGCTTTACCGATGTCCCCACTGCACCGTATGACAGGTATGCCTGAGTGGGTTTGTCCGTGAAAAAGACACAAAGCACACAGATAATTGCCATTGTCAGAAACAGCGCAGGCCTTTTCAATGTAATTTTCAAAATAAAAACACCTCTGTTAAAAGTGTATCGCAAACAGAGGTGTTTTATTCATTTTACTCTCGATAAAAAAGACCTTGCAACTGTTTCATAAAAACAGTTGCAAGGCTTGAAAGGGGGGCGTTATGCCCGTATTTTAATAGTCGAGTGTCTTGTCAGCTACGAGTTTTGTTATCTTTGCAATGAATTCGTCAACCGACATAGCACCAAGGTCGCCTTCCTTGCGGTTTCTTACCGAAACAGTGCCGCTTTCAACTTCCTTATCGCCGACAAGAAGCATATGCGGAATCTTTTCGCCCTGCGCACTTCTTATCTTGTAGCCGATAGTTTCCGAACGGTCGTCAGTTTCAACACGGATACCGTATGAAGCAAGCTTTGAAGCAACTTCTTTTGCATAGTCAAGATGTCTGTCCGCAATGGGAAGAATCTTTACCTGAACGGGTGCAAGCCACGTCGGGAATGCACCTGCATATTTTTCTATGAGCAGAGCAAGCGTTCTCTCATAGCAACCGATTGAGGTACGGTGAATGATGTAGGGATTCTTCTTCGTGCCGTCACGGTCAACATATTCCATATCAAACTGCTTTGCGAGAAGCTGGTCAACCTGAATCGTGATAAGTGTATCCTCTTTGCCAAACACGTTTTTAATCTGAATGTCAAGCTTCGGGCCGTAGAATGCCGCTTCGCCGATACCGATTTTGTAGGGGATTTCGAGGTGGTCGAGAATCTTCTGCATCGTGCCCTGCGCTTCATCCCACTGCTCAGGTGTGCCGATATACTTACCGCTGTCGGCAGGATCCCACTGTGAGAAACGGTAACTTACGTCTTCGTAAAGACCGAGCGTTTTGAGCATATAGATTGCAAGCTCAAGACAGCCCTTGAATTCTTCCTCAAGCTGTTCGGGGAGACACATAAGATGTCCTTCCGAAATGGTGAACTGTCTTACACGGATAAGGCCGTGCATTTCACCGCTTGCTTCGTTACGGAAGAGTGTTGATGTTTCGTTATAGCGTAAGGGCAGATCTCTGTATGAACGGGCACGGTTTAAATATGCCTGATACTGGAAAGGACAGGTCATCGGACGAAGTGCAAAAACTTCTTCATCCTTCTCCTCGTCACCGAGAATGAACATACCGTCTTTATAATGTCCCCAGTGGCCGCTAATCTTGTAAAGGTCACTCTTTGCCATATAGGGAGTCTTTGTTAAAAGCCAGCCCTTTGACGCTTCTGTATCCTCAACGAAGCGCTGAAGAATCTGAATAACTTTTGCACCCTTGGGAAGAAGAATAGGAAGGCCCTGACCGATATAGTCAACGGTTGTGAAAAATTCGAGTTCACGGCCAAGCTTGTTATGGTCACGCTTTCTTGCTTCTTCAAGTGCTGCAAGATGCTCTTCAAGGTCGCTCTTCTTGGTGAAAGCCGTACCGTATACACGGCAGAGCATTTTCTTGTTTGAATCGCCCCTCCAGTACGCACCCGTTGCGCTGGTGAGCTTGAATGCCTTGATAGCACCCGTCTTTAAGAGGTGAGGACCTGCACAAAGGTCGGTAAATTCACCCTGTTTGTAGAAACTTATCTTTTCACCCTCGGGAAGCTCGTTTATGAGTTCAACCTTATACGGCTCATCCTTCATAAGTGCGAGCGCCTCGTCTCTGGGAAGTTCAAAATACTCGATTTCAAGATTTTCCTTGATGATTTTCTTCATCTCGGCTTCAATCTTTGAAAGGTCGTCGGGAGTAAAACTCGTTTCCACGTCAAAATCGTAGTAAAAACCGTCGTCAATAGACGGACCTATCGTAAGCTTTGCCGCAGGATACAGACGTTTTACAGCCTGTGCAAGTATATGTGAGCAGGTGTGATTGAACGTATGGCGACCACCCTCTGAATCGAAGGTAAGGAAGTTTACCGTGCAGTCGCCGTCTACGGTAGTTCGAAGATCACAAACCTTTCCGTTAAGTTCGACAGCGCAGGCAACCCTTGCGAGACCTTCGCTTATTTCTCTTGCTATTTCAATAGCAGACGTGCCGAGTGCAACTTCTTTTGTTGACCCGTCTTTGAGTGTAATAACAGCCATAATTTTCACCTATTTCTATAATGTAATAACATCTATTTTATAACTAATGCAATCAGATGTCAAGTAAAGCATTTAAGCCTTCAAGACGGTCGTACGCCTTAAGGAAGCTTTCAACCTCTTTAAGTGCTGATGCCATATCTGCTTCGTTTTCTGCTTCGCAGTCAAACGGAATTATCGGGTCGTGGAGTGAAAGCCTCATAAGAAGCCAGCCCTTGCCTCCGAATGAGCAACGTATGCCCTCGTAACCGCCCTTGATGTGTGTGAGGAAGGAGTTTTCCTGTGCAAATTTCTCAAATGCCGAAAGAATATCAAGACCGTATTCCTTGAAGTTTTCACCTTCAATTTTGAAACGGCAGGACTTCTTGACGGGGAGAACACCAAGGTCTGAAATCAGGTCGGAAAGCGTTTTGCCTTCTTTACGCTGTTTTACCGCCTCAATCAGAAGCCTCGTTACAAGGTATGCACCGTCGTCAAGAAAATAGTTTTCCATAAGTGCGGCATGACCGCTTGTTTCAATCGCAAGGGGAGTGTATTCACCCTCGTTGTTGAGACGGATAGCCTCGTTGATAACGTTTTTGTAGCCCCTCTTGAAACGGTGCTGTCTGCCACCGTGGGAGGCGATGAATTCTTCAAGTTCACCAGAGGTAACCGAGTCGGTCACGATAGTGCCTTTTTTGTCTTTGAGAAGCACCGCAGAAATAAGGGCAATAAGCTTTTCCTTGTTTATTTCCTTGCCCGATGCATCCACGATAGCGGCACGGTCAACGTCAGTATCAAATATTATACCGAGGTCTGCCTTTGCATCGAGTGTTGCTTTGGAAATGCTTGCCATTGCTTCCTTATCCTCGGGGTTGGGGATGTGGTTGGGGAATGTGCCGTCAGGCTCTAAGAACTGACTTCCGCGAACGTCTGCACCAAGCGGTTTTAAAACCTTTGATGCGTAGAAGCCGCCTGCACCGTTACCTGCATCGACAACGATTTTCATACCCTTGAAGGGTTTGTTTTCACCTGTTGCCGAGGTTATTTTCTCTTTAATGAACTTTGCATATTCTTTTACGTAATCTATCTTTTTTACTCTGCCTCTTTTTGATGACTGCGAGGAGGCACCGTATGATGCGATTTCCAGTATATCCTTGATGTCGCTTCCTTCGAGACCGCCGTCCTTTGTAAAGAACTTAAAGCCGTTGCGATTGTAGGGCAGATGACTTGCCGTAAGCATAACCGTACCGTCAACACCGTATTTTTCGTCTACACAGAGCATAAACATTGAGGGTGTCGTAGCAAGACCGCAGTCATACGTATATACGCCTGCACTCTTAAACGATTCGACAAAGGCGTTGCGCAGACGCTCGCCTGAAATTCTTGAATCCCTGCCGATACCTATTTTGAGCTCGCCCGGATTTTTGTCACACTTCTTTGCAAGCCACAGCACAAATGCCGATGCAATCTTGCCGGTTACCTCGTCCGTAAGATTTACGGGTGCTTCGCCGCTTTTTACTGCATAGCCTCTTATATCGCTGCCGTTGCGAAGTGTTTGATAATCAAAATTCATATTAAAACCTCTCCAAATAGTATATAAGATAATTTTATATCAAAAATTCGCTATTGTAAATGGCATTCGTTATGATATAATGGTTTTCGAGGTGATTTTTTGTATTACATAGGTATAGATCTCGGCGGAACGGCGATAAAGGTTGGTCTTGTCGATGAAAATGGCAAAATAATAGAAAAGGTTTCTGCCGAAACGGGCGCAAATCGTGAGAATGAGGAAATTTTTAAGGATATGGCGAAGCTTTCACAGGATGTCTGCAACAAGGCAGGTGTGAAGTATGAGGATGTCGAAAGCATTGGGCTTGCCACACCGGGTCTGGTGCAGGGCAGCGTAATTTGTTTTTCGGGTAATCTCGGCTTTTATGACCTTGATGCAGTCGAAATGCTCGGGAAACTGACCGGTAAGAAGGTGTACGTCGGAAACGATGCCAATCTTGCGGCACTCGGCGAGGCACTCTGCGGCAGCGGAAAGGGTGCGTCAAGCGTCGTTATGCTTACGCTTGGTACAGGTCTCGGTATGGGAATAATAATCGACGGTGCAGTATACGTTGGTGCCAACGGCGGAGCAGGTGAATACGGTCATACCGTAATTGAAAGAAACGGGTACCCGTGTACCTGCGGAAACAAGGGCTGTCTGGAATGCTACACCTCGGCAACTGCGCTCGTGCGTATGACGATTGAGGCTATGAAGGAAAATAAAGAGTCTGAAATGTGGAAAATGTGCGGCGGCGATTTAACGAAGATAAATGCACAGACGGCGTGGCGTGCCCGCGATATAGGAGATAAGGCGGCAATAGATGTCGTTGAAACGTATACGGACTACGTTTCGATAGCAATAGCAAATGCAGTAAATACGCTTCAGCCCGAAACTGTGCTCATAGGCGGCGGTGTTTCAAACGAGGGCGAGAATATGTTTAAAATTCTCCGTGAAAAAGCAGGCGGTATGATGTTTGCAAACAAGACGGATGTTAAACAGCCTTCAATAAAAAAAGCCGAGCTTGGCAACGATGCAGGCATGGTAGGTGCAGGAATGTTTGCCAAAACAGGCGGAAAAATTGCGTAATTTCTGGGCGAATAATCCCTAAGTGAACACACCCTTAAGGAAGGAATTCTGACAAAATTCCTTCCTTATTATAATATAAGAAAAAATGTCAAAAAAATTTAAAAAAATACTTGATTTTTGGTTTTGGTTATGATATTATAACTAGGCTTGATGCGTAGAAGCGGGAGATTGCGGCAGGTGCCGGGAACTTTCGTGGAGCAGGTCCGTATTAAACCGGGCGGCAGGTTTTCACAACTGAATGGCGGCAATGTGCATAGACACACGATGAGCCTGTGGTGAATTTCGGATACGAAACTTATTGCAGTTCTCTGTCCGATTTTTTATGCAAAAACAGCGAAACGCCAGGCAAGGTGTGAAAAATCTGGAAGTGAATTTGAATTAAGGAGAAAGAACAATGGCAAAGACAGAAAAGATCAGAATCAGACTCAAGAGCTATGACACAACACTCATCGATCAGACAGCTGAAAAGATTGTTGACATGGCTAAGAAGAACGGCGCAAAGGTATCAGGTCCCGTTCCGCTGCCGACAGATAAGGAAATCGTTACTATCCTTCGTGCAGTACACAAGTATAAGGACAGCCGTGAGCAGTTCGAAACAAGAACACATAAGAGACTTATCGACGTTCTCAAGCCGTCTGCAAAGTGCATCGAGGCTCTTTCAAATCTCGAAGTACCCGCAGGTGTGGACATCGAAATCAAGTTATAATCAAATTACAGCCTTTAGTACATTAAATATGTATTAAAGGCTATAATGGCGTAAAAAGGGGAGAAAAAACTCCCGCAAAATCATGCTAACCCACCACGAAATGTGGTTTTTATAGCACCTCTGCCAAGGGTGCGGGTCAAGTCGGCGAGAGACCGACCAATAACCAAGGAGGAAAGAAAGAAATGAAAAAAGGCATTATCGGAAGAAAAGTCGGTATGACACAGATCTTTGACGATGCAGGCAAAGTCGTTCCCGTAACGGTGATCGAAGCAGGTCCCTGCGTTGTGGCACAGAAGAAGTGTGTCGAGACAGACGGCTATGCAGCTCTTCAGTTGGGTTTTGAAGATGTAAAGTCTAAGCATAGCAACAAACCCCTTGAAGGTCACTTCAAGAAGAATGAACTTGCTACAAAGAAATATCTCAAAGAGTTCAAGTTCGACGAAGACAAAAATGTAGGCGACGTAATAGCAGCTGACATCTTTGCTGAAGGCGAAACAGTGGACGTTACAGGTATTTCAAAGGGTAAGGGCTTCCAGGGTACAATCAAACGTCACGGTCAGAGCCGTGGTAGAGAAACACACGGTGGCGGTCCCGTACACAGACATGCAGGCTCAATGGGCGCTTGCTCGGATCCGTCAAGAATCATGCCCGGTAAGAAGATGCCCGGTCACATGGGCAACGATCAGGTTACAATTCAGAACCTCGACGTAGTTAAGGTTGACGCTGAAAAGAATCTGCTCGTAATCAAAGGCGCTATCCCCGGTCCTAAGGGCGGTATCGTTTACATCAGCAGCGCGGTTAAAGCATAAGGGAGGAGGAATGATTTATGTCAAAGGTTAAAGTTTTAAATCTTGCCGGCGAAAAAGTCGGTGAAATCAAGCTTAGCGACGCAGTGTTCGGCGCAGAAGTTAATGAAGCAGTTCTCCACCAGGTTGTTAAGACATATCTCGCTAATCAGAGACAGGGCACACAGTCCGCACTCACAAGAGCTGAGGTTTCAGGCGGCGGTGCAAAGCCTTGGAGACAGAAGGGCACAGGCCGTGCAAGACAGGGTTCTATCAGAGCTCCTCAGTGGATTCACGGTGGCGTAGTATTCGCTCCCAAGCCGAGAGATTACAGAATTTCTCTCAACAAGAAGGTTAAGAAGGTCGCTATGGTAAGCGCACTCTCAGCTAAGGCTGCAGCAGGCGAAATCGTAGTTGTTGACAACTTCGACCTCGATGAAATCAAGACAAAGACTGTTGCTACAGCTCTCAAGGCTATCGGCGCAGCAGACAAGGCACTCGTTGTAACAAACGGCGTTAACAAGAACCTCGTTGTTTCTATCAGAAACATGGAAAAGGCAGCTGCTTCAAACACAGACGTCCTCAACGTATACGAAGTTCTTAACTGCAAGACACTTGTTATGACTAAGGATGCAGTAGAGAAACTTGCGGAGG
This sequence comes from Feifaniaceae bacterium, assembly GCA_045602805.1. Taxonomy (GTDB): domain Bacteria; phylum Bacillota; class Clostridia; order Oscillospirales; family Feifaniaceae; genus RGIG6165. The sequence continues at coordinate 15,809 of JAZSCG010000205.1, read as the reverse complement.
TGTATGCATAATGAAGACAGCTTACGACGTTATAAGAAAGCCCGTCATCAGCGAAAAGAGCATGGCAGGCGCGGCTAATAAGGAGTACACCTTTGAGGTTGCATACGGTTCATCAAAGACAGAAATCAAATACGCTGTAGAAGAAATCTTCGGTGTTGAAGTTAAGTCTGTTAACACAATGAATTACTACGGCAAAGAAAAACGCCAGGGCGTTTTTGTCGGTAACAGAGCTAAGAGAAAGAAAGCAATTGTAAAGCTCACAGAGAAATCTAAGCCTATCGAGTTCTTCGAGGGTATGATGTAATTTTACATTAAGGAGGAAATTTATCATGGCAATGAAGATTTATAAACCGACCTCTCCTGCTCGAAGAAACATGACATCACTTGATTATTCAGGTCTGTCAAAGGTAGCACCCGAAAAGAGCCTTCTGGAGAAGGTTAAGAAAAATGCCGGCCGTAACAGCTATGGCCGCATCACCGTTCGTCATCAGGGCGGCGGCACAAAGAAAAAGTACAGAATTATCGACTTCAAGAGAAACAAGTTTGATATGCCCGCAACTGTTAAGACTATCGAATACGATCCTAACAGAAGCGCATTCATCGCTCTTGTTGAATATGAAGACGGCGAGAAGAGATATATCCTCGCTCCCGACGGCCTCAAGGTAGGTCAGAAGGTTGAAAGCGGCGCAAGTGCTGATATCAAGCCCGGTAACGCGCTTCCGATATCATCAATTCCCGTTGGTACTTTCATTCACAACATAGAACTCTGGCCCGGTAAGGGTGCTCAGCTCGTTCGTTCGGCAGGTACGGCTGCACAGCTTATGTCGAAGGAAAACGGCATCTCTCAGGTAAGACTTCCTTCAGGCGAAGTAAGACTTATAAGACTTGAGTGTATGGCAACTATCGGACAGGTAAGTAACCTTGAACATGAAAACGTTTCTATCGGTAAGGCCGGAAGAAAACGCCACATGGGCATCCGTCCTACAGTACGTGGTTCAGTCATGAACCCCTGCGATCACCCTCACGGTGGTGGCGAAGGCCGTGCACCTGTTGGTCAGCCTTCACCTATGACTCCCTGGGGCAAGCCTGCTCTTGGTCTTAAGACACGTAAGCACAAGGCTCGCAGCAACAAGTTCATCGTGAAGAGAAGAAACGATAAGTAATCGGAAAGGAGCTTTTAACAAATGTCAAGAAGCGTTAAAAAGGGACCCTTCGTGGAACCTGCTTTATTCAAAAGAATAGAAGAACTCAACAAGGCAAATGAAAAGAGAGTGCTCAAGACATGGTCCAGAGCGTCAACAATCTTTCCGAGCTTTGTTGGACACACAATTGCTGTCCATGACGGCAGAAAACACGTTCCGGTATATGTGACTGAAGACATGGTAGGTCACAAGCTTGGAGAGTTTGCACCGACTCGTACCTTTAAGGGTCACTCCGGTTCAAAGACCTCCAACACACAGAAGTAATGTGTGATTACGAAAGGAGGAAAATGAAATGGAAGCAAGAGCACAAGTCAAGCATGTCAGAATCGCACCCCGTAAGGTGAAGATAGTTATTGACCTTGTCAGAAACAAGCCCCTCGATGTTGCACTCGCAATCGTGAAGAATACACCTAAGGCTGCTTCTGAACCGGTTTATAAGCTGCTCAAGAGCGCAGCAGCAAATGCAGAAAACAATTTTGGTATGAATAAGGATAATCTTTACGTTTCAGAGATCTTCGTAGGTCCCGGTCCCACACTCAAAAGGGTTATGCCCAGAGCACAGGGTAGGGCTTTCCGTATCCTGAAGAGAACATCCCATATCACAGTAGTTCTTAAGGAAAAGGAGGCATAATCGATGGGTCAGAAAGTTAATCCGCACGGCATAAGAGTCGGCGTAATTAAAGACTGGGATTCAAGATGGTTCGTATCAGACGAAAAGTTCGGCGATACACTTGTTGAAGACAACAAGCTCAGAACTTATCTTAAGGCTGCTCATGAGGCTGCCGGCGTTCCCAAGGTTGAAATCGAAAGAACAGCAAAGAAAGTTAAAGTTATAATGCACTGCGCTAAGCCCGGCCTCATCATCGGCAAGGGCGGCGAAAACATCCCGAAGATCAAGAGCGAAGTTGAAAAGTTCGTTGGCAAGGATAAGGAAATCTTTGTTGACATCGTTGAAGTTAAGTATCCTGATCTCAACGCTCAGCTCGTTGCTGAAAACATTGCACAGCAGCTCGAAAAGAGAATCGCTTTCAGAAGAGCGATGAAGCAGTGCATCGGCAGAACAATGAGAGCAGGCGCTAAGGGTATCAAAATCAACTGCGCAGGCCGTCTCGGCGGTGCTGAAATCGCAAGAAGTGAACATTATCATGAGGGTACAATCCCGCTGCAGACACTTCGTGCAGATATTGATTATGGATTTGCTGAGGCAAAGACGACATACGGCAGAATCGGTATTAAGACATGGATCTACAAAGGTGAAGTTCTTCCGACTGTCAAGAAGGTCGTTGAAGCGGAAGGAGGCAACAAGTAATTATGTTAATGCCTAAAAGAGTTAAGTACAGAAAAGTTCAGCGTGGCAGACTTACAGGTAAGGCTACCCGTGGCAACACAATCAGCCAGGGTGAATTCGGTCTTGTTGCTATGGAGCCCGCATGGATAAAGAGCAATCAGATTGAAGCTGCCCGTATCGCACTTACACGTTACACAAAGCGTGGCGGTCAGGTATTCATCAAGATATTCCCCGACAAGCCTATCACTCAGAAGCCTGCTGAAACTCGTATGGGTTCAGGTAAAGGTTCACCTGAGTACTGGGTAGCAGTAGTTAAGCCCGGCAGAGTAATTTTTGAAATCGCCGGCATTGAAGAAACACAGGCACGTGAAGCACTTCGTCTTGCAATGCACAAGCTTCCCGTTAAGTGTAAGATCGTAGGAAAAGAGGAGGTTCAGGGCTAATGAAAATTGCAGATATCAGAAAGCTTTCAACAGAAGAGCTCAACAAGAAGCTCAAGGAATACAAGAGCGAACTTATGAACCTTCGTTTCCAGAACGCTACAAAACAGCTTGACAATCCTCAGAGAATAGTAGAAGTTAAGAAGACTATTGCCAAGATTCTTACTGTTCTTAGAGAAGAAGAGCTTAAGAAGGCATAAAGGAGGAGAGTACGTTGAGCGAAAGAGCATTTAGAAAGACTAGAGTGGGCAAGGTTGTAAGCGACAAGATGGACAAGACAATCGTTGTTGCTATCGAAGACCGTGTTGCTCATCCTCTGTATAAGAAAATTGTTGAAAACACATACAAGCTTAAAGCACACGACGAAAACAACGAGTGCAGAATAGGCGATAAGGTTGAGGTTATGGAAACGAGACCCCTCTCACACGATAAGAGATGGAGACTTGTTCGCATAATCGAGAAAGCTAAGTAATTTAAGGAGGACAATCGATTATGATACAGATGCAAACTCTCCTGAAAGTGGCTGACAACACCGGTGCAAAAGAATTGTTCTGCATTAAGGTTCTCGGCGGTTCGGGAAGAAAGTATGCCAATATCGGTGACACCATCGTATGTTCTGTCAAGAAGGCAGCACCCGGCGGCACCGTTAAAAAAGGCGACGTTGTAAAATGCGTTATTGTTCGTTCGGTTAAGGGCAAGCGCCGTGCCGACGGATCATATATCAGATTTGATGAAAACGCTGCTGTCATTATCAGAGATGATAAGACACCTCGCGGAACCCGTATCTTTGGGCCCGTGGCAAGAGAACTCCGTGACAAGGACTATATGAAGATATTGTCCCTTGCTCCCGAAGTACTTTAATAGGAGGGAGAAAAAATGAGTAAAGTACACGTAAGAAGAGGAGATACCGTAATGGTAATCTCCGGTAAAGATAAAGGCAAAACCGGTAAGGTTGCTGTCGTATCTCCCACTGAAGGAAAGGTTATCGTTGAAGGTGTCAACATGGTCACCAAGCACGTTAAACCCAGAAAGCAGGGCGATCAGGGCGGCATCGTAAAAGCAGAGGGCGCTATGTACGCTTCTAAGGTTATGCTTTATTGCGCAAAGTGCAAGAAGCCTACAAGAATCTCCAAGAAGGCAAACAAAAAGGGAGAACTTGTAAGAGTTTGTACGCATTGCGGCGCAGAACTTTAAGGAGGTATAACAGATGGCTCGTTTAAAAGAAAAATATGTGTCAGAGGTTGCTCCGGCACTTATGAAAAAGTTCGGTTATAAGAGCCCCATGCAGATTCCGAAGCTCGACAAGATAGTTATCAACGTCGGCTGCGGTGAAGCTAAGGACAATCCTAAGGCTCTTGAAGCGGCTATTGCAGACCTCGAAAAGATCACAGGTCAGCACGCCGTACCTACAAAGGCAAAGAAATCAGTCGCTAACTTCAAGCTCCGTGAAGGCGTTGCAATCGGCTGTAAGGTTACACTTCGTTCAGAAATTATGTACGAGTTCCTTGACAGACTTTTCAACATCGCTCTTCCCCGTGTTAGAGACTTCAGAGGAATCAACCCCAACGCATTCGACGGCAGAGGTAACTATGCTCTCGGTCTTAAAGAGCAGCTCATATTCCCCGAAATCGAATACGATAAGGTAGACAAGATTCGCGGTATGGACATCATCTTTGTTACAACAGCTAACACGGATGAAGAAGCAAGAGAGCTCCTTAAACTTATGGGCGCTCCTTTTGAGAACTAATTAGGAGGGTAACAAGCTATGGCAAAAACAGCAATGAAGGTTAAGCAGCAGAGAACTCCTAAGTTTTCCACACGTGCTTACAACAGATGTAAGATCTGCGGAAGACCCCACGGTTATCTCAGAAAGTACGGTGTGTGCCGTATCTGCTTCCGTGAACTCGCATACAAGGGTGAGATACCCGGAGTCAAGAAGGCTTCTTGGTAATCTCTAAAATCAGTAGAAATCAGCCTAAAGGAGGTACGACAAAATGCAAATGACCGATGTTATCGCAGATATGCTTACAAGAATTCGTAATGCAAGCACTGCAAAGCATGAAACGGTTGAAGTTCCCGCTTCAAACATGAAGAAGACTATCGCAGACATTCTTCTTGAAGAGGGTTATATAAAGAACGTTGAAGTTGTCGAAGACGGTAAGCAGGGTGTTCTCAAAATCACTCTCAAGTACGGCGCAAACAAGACCCCCATTATCACAGGTCTCCGCCGTGTTTCAAAGCCCGGTCTTCGTATATACACAAGCTGCGAAGATATGCCCAAGGTTATGGGAGGTCTTGGTACTGCCATCATCTCTACAAGCAAGGGCGTTATGACTGACAAGGAGGCTAGAAAAGCTAATCTTGGCGGCGAAGTAATCGCATTCATTTGGTAAAGGAAGGTGTAGATAATGTCACGAATTGGTAAAATGCCGATCACAGTACCGGCGGGCGTTGATGTTAACGTAGCACCCGACAATACCGTTACTGTTAAAGGTCCTAAGGGCACACTCACACAGACATTCAATGCCAACATGAAGATTACTGTTGACGGCGGTGTTATGACGGTTGAGCGTCCCAACGACGAAAAAGAAAATAAGGCTCTTCACGGCCTTACAAGAAGCCTGCTCAACAACATGGTAGTAGGCGTATCCGAAGGCTTCAAGAAGGAACTTGAAGTTAACGGTGTAGGTTACAGGGTTAGCAAAGAGGGCAAGACTCTCGTTATGAACCTTGGCTACTCACATCAGGTGAGAATGGATGAAGTTGAAGGCGTTACTGTTGAAGTTCCGTCAGCAAACTCAATCATCATCACAGGCGCTGACAAGCAGAAGGTTGGTCAGTTCGCTGCTGAAGTACGTGAGAAGAGACCCCCGGAACCCTACAAGGGCAAGGGCATCAAATATGTGGATGAATATATTATCCGCAAGGAAGGTAAAGCAGGTAAATCTGCTAAATAATACAGGAGGTAGAAAGCAATGGTTTCAAGAAAAGATAGCAACGTTGCTCGTCTTAAGAGACATAAGAGAGCAAGAGCAAAAATTTCAGGCACACCTTCAAAGCCTCGTCTTGCGGTATTCCGTTCACTCGCGAATATCTATTGCCAGGTTATTGATGATGTAAACGGTGTTACACTTGCATCAGCCTCCACACTCGATAAGGGCTTCGATGGATACGGCGGCAATAAAGAAGCGGCTAAAAAGGTCGGCGAAGCAGTTGCAAAGGCTGCTATTGCAAAGGGTATCACAGAAGTCGTATTTGACAGAGGCGGATTCACCTATCACGGTCGTGTTCAGGCACTTGCTGAAGGCGCACGTGAAGGCGGACTCAAGTTCTAACACAAGGAGGAAAATATGGCAAGAATGAATTCAAGAGAACCCAGCGAATTCGAAGAAAAGGTAGTTCATATCGGCCGTGTGTCCAAGACAGTTAAGGGCGGTCGTGTTATGAAGTTCTCTGCACTTGTTGTTGTTGGCGACAAGAAGGGCCGTGTAGGTGTAGGTCTCGGCAAGTCAGCCGAAGTTCCGGATGCAATTCGCAAGGGTATAGATGATGCTAAGAAGAATCTCATCACAGTATCTCTCAAGGGTACAACAATCCCCCACGAGATTATCGGTGAGTACGGTGCAGGCAGAGTTCTTATGAAGCCCGCTGCAGAAGGTACCGGTGTTATCGCCGGCGGCGCTGTGCGTGCGGTAGTAGAAGCTGCAGGTATCAAAAATATCAGAACAAAGTGTCTGCGTTCAAACAATCCTAAGAACGTTGTATGTGCAACAATCGCAGGACTTTCGCAGCTCAAAACCAAAAAAGAGGTTGCGGCTATCCGCGGTCTGAAGTTTGACAGCGCACCTGCTGCTGAAGTACAGGAGGGTTAATGATGGCAAAGACAATAGACATCAAGCTCGTAAAGTCATTAAACGGCAGAAAGGACTCACATATCGCTACGGCTATTTCACTCGGTCTTAAGAGACTCGGCGATACAACAGTTCAGCCTGACAACGCAGCAACAAGAGGCAAGATCAACGAAATTTCATACTTGGTAGAGGTTTCCGAAGCTAAGTAATCAACTCAAAGGAGGTGCAACAATATGAAACTTCACGAATTATCTCCCGCATACGGCTCAACAGCTGAACCCAAGAGAAAGGGTAGAGGTGCCGGCAGCGGTAACGGTAAGACAGGCGGCCGTGGCCACAAGGGTCAGAAAGCTAGAAGCGGGGGCGGCGTACGTCCCGGTTTCGAAGGCGGTCAGATGCCCCTTCAGAGACGCTTACCGAAGCGTGGTTTTAAAAATATATTTGCAACAAAATATGCAATAATCAATGTATCAGACCTTGAAGTATTTGAAGCAGGTTCAACAGTTACTGTTGCTGAACTTACAGAAAAGGGTCTCGTAAACAAGACATACGATGGTGTTAAACTCCTCGGCAACGGTGAGCTTACAAAGAACATCACAGTAAAAGTTTCAAAGGCTTCAGAATCCGCAAAAGCTAAAGTTGAAGCAGCTGGCGGAAAGGTTGAGGTGATGTAATGTTTACGGTAATTCGTAATGCATGGAAAATAGCTGATCTTCGTAAGAAGATGCTCTTCACGCTTTTCATAATTCTCGTATTCAGAATAGGTTCGGCAATTCCCGTTCCTTACATCGATTCAACATTTATTCAGGCTTTATTTGCAAGCAATTCTTCAAGCATACTTGTTTATCTCAATATGCTTACAGGTGGTGCGCTTGCTCAGGCGACGGTATTTGCTCTGTCAATATCTCCCTACATCAACGCATCCATCATTATTCAGCTTCTTACTGTTGGTATCCCTGCACTTGAAAGACTTTCAAAGTCAGGCGACGAAGGCAGAAAGAAGCTTGCTCAGTACACAAGATACCTCACGGTAGGACTTTCGCTTCTTACAGGCTTCGGTTACTACAAGCTCCTCCAGAGCTACGGTGCCGTTGTTGAAAAGGGCTTCTTCCCCGGTCTTGTTATTGTGCTCACGTTCACAGCAGGCTCATGCTTCCTCATGTGGCTTGCAGAAAAAGTTGCTGACTACGGTATCGGCAACGGTATATCAATAATCCTTTTCGCAGGTATTGTTAGCCGTCTTCCCGCTGAACTCATCAACTTCTTCAACACAAACATCTGGCTCTTCGTAGGCGTTGTTGTTGGTATGCTGTTACTCACAGTTCTTACCGTTTACTTCAACGATGCTGAAAGAAGAATTTCAGTACAGTACGCTAAGAGAGTTGTAGGCAGAAAACAGTACGGCGGACAGGCACAGAGCCTTCCGATTAAGGTTCTTACAACAGGCGTGCTTCCCGTAATCTTTGCATCGGCTATCGTTTCGATACCCGGTACAATCTCAAGCTTCGTTCACGTTGCTGAGGGTGGATTCTGGAGTAAGTTCTTCAATATATTCTCATATACGCATCCCGTATACGGAATTATTGAATTCCTGCTTATCGTATTCTTCGGATATTTCTATGCGGCTATTCAGTTTAACCCCGTAGAAATTGCAAACAACATCAAGAACAACGGCGGTTTCGTTACGGGTATTCGTCCCGGCAAGCCCACGTCAGACTACATTTCAAAGATAATGAGCAAGGTTATCCTTATAGGTTCATTCTATCTTGGTCTTGTTGCTGTAATTCCGATGGTTTTTGCAAGATATTTCGGAGCAGGCCTTGCACTCGGCGGTACTTCACTCCTCATTGTAGTTGGTGTTGCACTTGAAACGGTCGGTCAGATCGAATCACAGATGCTTATGCGTCACTACAAGAGCTTCCTTGAATAATAGAGGTAACGGTATGAGACTTATATTGCTCGGTGCGCCCGGTGCCGGAAAAGGCACGCAGGCTGAAAGAATAAGCGAAAAATACAACATTCCTACGGTATCAACCGGTAACCTGCTTCGTGCAGCCGTTGCCGCAGGTACCGAGCTCGGAATGAAAGCTAAAAGTTATATGGACTCAGGCTCCCTTGTTCCCGACGAGTTGGTGGTAAGCCTTCTCGCAGAGAGAATTGCTGAGGATGACTGTAAAAACGGCTTCATCCTTGACGGTTTTCCCCGTTCGGTTAGACAGGCGGAAGTACTTGAGGAGATGGGTGTTACGGTAGATAAGGTGCTCAGCCTTGAAGTTACGGATGAAAACATCATCGCAAGACTTGCAGGCAGAAGAGCGTGCCTTAAATGCGGCGCAACCTATCACATTGAAAGCAAACCTCCCGTCAAAGAAGGTGTCTGCGACAAATGCGGCGCAGAACTCATCATCAGAGATGACGACAAGGTTGAAACTATTCAGAAGCGTCTTGAAACCTTCCACAGCCAGACGGAGCCTCTTAAGGACTTCTACGGCAAGAAGGGTATCTTAAGACTCGCTTACGACCAGTTTACACCTGATGCAAATACGGCAGAGGTATTCAAGCAGTTACAGTAAATATGATCAATATCAAAAGTGACGTTGAAATTGAAAAACTCAAGATGGCAGGTAAGATAACAGCCCTTGCAATGGAAGCTGCAAAAAGCATTATTGCACCGGGCGTATCTACTGCTGACCTTGATACAATTATTTTCCGCACGATCAAAGCACACGGTGCGGTACCGTCCTTCCTGAATCTTTACGGATTTCCGGCATCTGCCTGCATTTCCGTAAACGACCAGGTTATACACGGTATACCGACTAAAAAAGTCATTCTCAAAGAGGGTGATATCGTGTCTATTGACGTCGGTGCATATTATGACGGTTTTCACGGCGATATGGCAAGAACGTTTCCTGTCGGAAAGGTGTCAGAGGAAGCCGAAAAACTGATAAGAGTTACCAAAGAGTGTTTCTACAAAGGCTTTGAACAGTCGGTAATCGGAAACAGGGTGGGTGATATCGGCGCAGCAGTCGATGCACACGCTGTGGAAAACGGTTTTTCAACGGTCAAGCAATTTGTAGGACACGGTGTAGGCCGCAAGGTCCACGAAGACCCCGAGGTGCCCAATTTCGGCAAGGCGGGACACGGACCGAGGCTTATGAAAGGTATGGTCATAGCAATCGAGCCCATGATAAATGCAGGTGAGGACGGTGTATGGCAGGACGATGACGGTTGGACGATTTATACGGACGACGGCAGGCTGTCGGCACACTACGAAAACACCATTGCAATTACAGATGACGGCCCGATAATACTCACGACTGTTTAAGGAGGAAAACAATGTCCAAGGACGATGTTTTTGAATTGGAAGGCGTTGTAGAAGAAGCGCTTCCGAATGCAACATTCAATGTAAAACTTGAGAACGGACACGTAATCCGTGCTCATATATCAGGAAAGCTCAGAATGAATTACATTCGTATACTGCCCGGTGATAAGGTGACAGTTGAGATTTCCACATACGATACCACGCAGGGTAGAATTACCTGGCGCGGTAAATAGGAGGTATAACGATTATGAAAGTAAGACCCAGCGTTAAGCCGATGTGCGAAAAGTGCAGAATAATCAAGCGTAAAGGCAAGGTTATGGTTATCTGTGCTAACCCCAAGCACAAGCAGAAACAAGGTTAATGGAGGTGTAATAAGACATGGCAAGAATAGCAGGTGTTGACTTACCCAGAGAAAAAAGAATTGAAGCAGGTCTCCGCTACATTTACGGTATCGGTGCTGCAGCATCAAAGAAAATTCTCGATATGACGGGTATTGATCCCGACATCCGTGTTAAGGACCTGACAGACGAGCAGGAAAACCTTATCCGTGATTGCATAGATAAGAATTTCACAGTTGAGGGTGACCTCCGCAGAGAGAGAGCTCTTGACATCAAGCGTCTTACAGAGATCGGATGCTACAGAGGCATCAGACACAGAAAGGGTCTCCCTGTAAGAGGTCAGCGTTCAAAGACAAACGCAAGAACACGCAAAGGTCCCAAGAAGACTATTGCTAACAAGAAGAAGTAAGGAGGTATATGTATGGCAGTTAAAAAGGCAACAGCGACAAGACGTCGCCGTGAAAAGAAAAATATTGAAAAAGGCGCAGTGCATATTCGCTCCACTTTCAATAACACGATTGTTACCATTTCAGATCTGAACGGTAACGCAATCTCATGGGCATCAGCAGGCGAACTCGGTTTCCGCGGTTCAAAGAAGTCTACTCCCTTCGCAGCTCAGGAAGCAGCTGAAACTGCAGCTAAGGCAGCAATGGAGCACGGTCTCAAGTCTGTTGAAGTATACGTTAAGGGCCCCGGTGCAGGTCGTGAATCAGCTATCAGAGCACTTCAGACGGTTGGTCTTGAAGTTACTATGATTAAGGACGTAACACCTATCCCCCACAACGAATGCAGACCCCCCAAGAGAAGAAGAGTTTAATAGGAGGTTTCATTATGGCAAGATATACAGGCGCAGTATGCCGTCTTTGCAGAAGAGAAGACCAGAAGTTATTCTTAAAGGGCGACCGCTGCTACAGCGAAAAGTGCGCTATGAACAAGCGTGCTAAAGTTCCCGGTCAGCACGGTGTAAGCAAGAAAAAGTCTGAGTATGCTCAGCAGCTCAGAGAAAAGCAGAAGACAAAGAGATTCTACGGCGTCCTCGAAAAGCAGTTCTATTCATACTTTGAAAAGGCTGAAAAGAAGCAGGGCGTTACAGGTGAAAACCTTCTCCAGATTCTCGAATCAAGACTTGACAACGTTGTTTACAGACTCGGTTTTGCTATGTCAAGACCCGAAGCTCGTCAGCTCGTTCGTCACGGTCATTTCACAGTAAACGGCAAGAAGGTAAACATTCCTTCATACCTCGTTAAAGCTGGTGACGTTGTTGCACTCAAGTCAGGCAGCAAGGATTCAGTTAAGATTAAGTCAGTTCTTGAAGCAACAGCTAACAAGCCCGTTCCCAAGTGGCTCGACCTTGACAGAAACAATCAGCAGGCAACAGTTGTTAATCTTCCTGCAAGAGACGAAATCGATCTCCCTGTAGAAGAACAGCTTATCGTCGAATTGTACTCCAAGTAATAGGCTTTCCCCTCGAAACGGTACGCCGTTTTGAAAGGCTAGGTATACATTGTCGTTGCCGCCGGAGTAAAAACACATTATTTATTGGAGGGTATTGAAATGATTGAAATAGAAAAGCCGAGACTGGATTTTGAAGTATTATCCGATGACGGTTCCTACGGTAAATTCACCGTGGCTCCGCTTGAGCGTGGATTCGGTACCACGCTTGGTAACTCACTGCGCAGAGTACTGCTCAGTTCACTTCCGGGATACGCTGCATCAGCAATCAAGATTGACGGTGTTCAGCACGAATTTACAACGATTCCCGGTGTTAAGGAAGATGTAACGGAGATCGTCCTCAATGTCAAGGAGCTTATTGTAAAGCTTCACGGCGATGGTCCCAAGGTTGTGACCATTGACGCTGAGGGTGAGCAGGTAGTTACTGCAGCAGACATCAAGCACGACAGCGAAGTTGAAATTATCAACCCCGACCTTGTGCTTGCAACACTTAACAGCGACGGTAAACTCCATATGGAGATTACCTTAAACAGAGGACGCGGATACGTTTCTGCAGACAGAAACAAGCAGAATGAACAGCCTGTAATAGGCGTCATTTCCGTAGACTCAATTTATACTCCCGTTGTAAAGGTGAAGTATACGGTTGAGCCTTGCCGCGTCGGCAATTCAATGGACTTTGACAGCCTTGCGATCGAGGTTTGGACAAACAAGACGATAGACGCTCAGAGCGCCGTATCGCTTGCAGCCAAAGTTCTGACCGAGCATCTCAACATTTTCGTCGAGCTTTCTGAAGAAGCAAAGAATGCCGAAATTATGTATGAGAAGGAAGAGGTCAAGAAGGAAAAGGTTCTTGAAACAACGATCGAAGAGCTTGATCTTTCCGTTCGTTCCTTCAACTGCTTGAAGAGAGCGGGCATCAATACTGTTGAAGACATTATCCAGCGTACTGAGGAGGATATGATGAAAGTCAGAAACCTCGGTCGCAAATCTCTTGAAGAGGTTATCCAGAAGCTTGAAAGCCTCGACCTCGCACTCAAGAAGGATGACGAATAAGTCGTCACACACATATTAAAGGAGGTTAACAGATATGCCGGCACAGAGAAAACTCGGTGTTACAACTGACCATAGAAGAGCAATGCTTCGCGGTATGGTTACATTCTTCCTCGAAAGCGGAAAAATGGAAACAACCGTTACAAGAGCTAAAGAAGTTAGTGCGGTTGCTGAAAAGATGATCACTCTTGCAAAAGAGGATACATTACACAATAAGCGTCAGGTTATGAGCTACGTAACAAAGGAAGATGTTGTTAAGAAGCTCTTTACAGAAATCGGACCTAAGTACGCAGACAGAAACGGTGGTTACACAAGAATAGTAAAGATCGGTCCCCGTAGAGGTGACTCTGCAGAGATGGCTATCCTTACTCTTGTTGACTAACTAACAATTAAAAGGCAGAAACGCACTACGTTTCTGCCTTGTTTTTTTATACTTTTTCTTGTTTTAAAAGCATATGTATGTTATTATAAAGGTGTATCATTCCCATGGTACGAAAATATACATACAAAGGGGTAAAAAATTATGACATTAGGTACAGCTGTTGCAGTTGGTGCAATAATTGGTCTTATTCTGACTATTGTTCTCTGCATTATGGTCGTTCCCGAGAAAAAGAGAAGTACGCTTAACAACAAGTTCCTTGTTGCCTTGCACGACATCTTTAATTTCAAGGATCTTCTTCTTGAAAAGATTATCAAGGTGCTTTACGTTCTTACTACCGTTGCATGCGTATGCATAGGCTTCTTTATGCTTTTCTCATCAAACAGATACTATGACTACTATTACGGTGGTTACATCGGCGGACAGAGTTATTTCCTGGCAGGACTTCTCGTTATGATACTCGGTCCTATCGTTTTGAGAATTACGTATGAGTTCATGATGCTCACGATTCTTCTTGTTAAGAACGTTATCGACATCAACAAGAAGCTTGCAGCACCTGCAGCACCCGCAGCACCGGTGGCACCCAAGGCTCCCGAAGCTCCGGTTGCACCTGTAGCGCCCGTTGCAGAGCCCGTTGTTACGGAAACAATTGAATAAAATAAAAAGGCAGTGGTTTTCACTGCCTTTATTTTATGAATAGAAAAAAGCAGGGATTCCCTGCTTTTTTCTGGTGCCGGTGACCGGGATCGAACCGGTACGGGTATCGCTACCCACGGGATTTTAAGTCCCGGGCGTCTGCCAGTTCCGCCACACCGGCGAAGATAACATATGAATTATACCAAACAAAAACGCCTTTGTCAATTTACTTGTTTACAATATCGTTTATTTGTTATATGATTTTCTTACAAAAAAGCTTACGGAGCAGTGAAATGATAAGAAAAGCAACAAAAGACGACATTGCAGGTGTTGTTAAAATATATGATGAAATTCTTTCCGAAGAGGAAGCAGGCAGTGCGACTACGGGCTGGATAAGGGGTATTTATCCGACGGAAAAGGTGGCACTCACCGCCCTTGAAAAAGGCGATCTGTTCGTTTTTGAGGAGAATGGCGTGATTCGTGCTTCAATGCGTATAAACAGGGAAATTACGCCCGAATACGACCTCGCAGAGTGGGAGTATGAGGCGAGTCCCGATGAGTATATGGTGCTTCATCTGCTGACCGTGTCGCCGTCGGCAAAAGGGCGTGGAATCGGCAGAAAAATGCTTGGATTTTACGAGGATTTTGCAAGGCAAAACGGCAGTAAATATCTTCGTATGGACACAAATGAGCGTAACGTGAGGGCAAGGGAAATCTATGCGAAATACGGCTTTAAGGAGACGGGCATTTTCCCCTGTGAGTTTAACGGAATTAAGGGTGTTGAAATGGTTTGCCTTGAGAAGTTAATTCGGAATTCGTAATGCGTAATTCGGAATTGTGGTAGATTTTTGCAAAAGCAAAAATCCATTGAATGACGGGACGGATAAATCCCGTCCCTACGGTGTAGAGAATGCATTTATGATGCACCGCTGACATAGCAAATTTTGAACACCTTGTAAGAAATTACAGGGTGTTTTTATATTTACTCTGACTTCCTATAAAGTTAGTAAGTTTACTCACTTACCGAGGGTGAGAGAGGTGGGCGAGGTAAGTGAGGGTAAGCAAGTGTGTGTGAGGGTGAGCGAGGTGGAATAAAAGGAAGATTGATTTTAACGGCGAAAGATGTTATTATATAGTCACAAAATATAAAGGAGAGTAAACTTATGGAAAAGAAATTACGTAAGTCTAAAACAGATAAAAAACTTTGCGGTGTATGCGGCGGTATTGCACAGTATCTCGGTATGGATTCTACCGTGGTAAGACTTATTGCGGTGCTTCTTGCAATTTTCGTCGGCAGCGGTCTGCTCGTATATATTATTGCGGCACTCGTTATGCCTGAAGGAATTGACGAATAGTATGAAAAACTTCAAACACATTCTGAGCGTACTTTTAATATCGGTTATGGTCACGGCGTTATTTTCTGCCTGTGCGGATAACTCGTCCGATAACGGATATGTGAGAGACCTCAGATCCAGCGGAATTACTGATCCATACGTAAATCCCGATGTAAAATTCAGCAACCTGACTTCCGAGGAAGACAGGGCTGAACTTGGCAGGGATTTAGAAAAAGCAGGAATTAATCAGTCGTATATCAAAGACTTTATTAACTACGTCAATATATACAACGAAACTGCACCCGATTCGGTTT
Source organism: Feifaniaceae bacterium (assembly GCA_045602805.1). GTDB lineage: Bacteria > Bacillota > Clostridia > Oscillospirales > Feifaniaceae > RGIG6165. The sequence continues at coordinate 203 of JAZSCG010000205.1, read as the reverse complement.
TGGACGGTTGGAACACTTTGGATAAAGTAAGTTACGACCCTTATGAGATACAGGACGTATGGGTGCAAAAATATCTTGATTTTGTCGGTGTTTGTTGCAGAATGGCAACGTTTACGTTGCTCAGAGACGATATTGTGGTAAACAACGCCGATTTTGAAAAAATATCCCCGTGGTCGCTGGCTTTTGACCTTAATTCGTTTGAG